>NZ_NOZF01000079.1:0-39311 GCF_002258565.1 Rhodococcus sp. 05-2254-6 | reverse complement strand
TTGGGCGTCGGACTCTCCCTTATCGTCGCCATCGGAGCGCAGAACGCGTTCGTGCTGCGTAAGGGCTTGCAACGCGCCCATGTACTGCCGGTGGTGGCAGTGTGCGCACTGTCCGATGCGATTCTGATCCTGGCCGGGGTGGCAGGAATCGGCGTTCTCGTCGACCGGTTTCCTGTCGCGCTACGTGTCGTGACCGTTCTCGGTGCACTGTTTCTGCTCGTCTACGGCCTGATGGCACTGAACCGTGCTCGGACGCCGTCCACCATGACCGCGGAGGCACACGGAGGCGGTTCGCTGATCGCCGCCGTGGCCACATGCCTGGCTCTGACCTGGCTCAATCCTCACGTCTACCTCGACACCGTGGTGTTCCTGGGTTCCATCGGGAACCGTCAGCCCGGTGAACTGCGATGGTGGTTCGCCGCCGGCGCGATGCTGGGCAGCGTGCTGTGGTTCACCGCGCTCGGCTACGGATCGCGGGTGCTCAGTCCACTGTTCGCGAGGCCGGCGGCGTGGCGAGTACTCGACCTCGGCATCGGCATCATGATGCTGACCCTGGCAGCACTGCTGGTGCTCGGCTGAACCGAACTACTGGGTCGTTCCTGCAGGCTCCACTCCCGCCACTCTGGGTCGTTCCTGCAGGCTCCACTCCCGCACTTGATCCGCGGTACAACGAGTGATCTGATAGTCGCGAAAGACCGACCGCGCGGTCTGACAAACCTGGAGGATTTCCCGTGCCGTACCTCGGCCTGCTGATCATGCTGCTGTCCATCTTCTGCTTGATCGATGTCATCACCGCCGACGATTCCGGCATCCGCCACCTTCCGAAAATGGTGTGGCTGCTGCTCGTCATCGTTCTGCCGCTCGCCGGATCGATCGCGTGGCTCGTCGTCGGCCGGCCCGAGAACGGCGGCATCTGGGGTGGCAGCGGCGCACCACGCACCTCGTCGGCCTACCCCGAGTACGACGCCAAACCCGGACGCGCCGTTGCCCAATCGCAGGCGAGCGACGAGGAATTCCTACGCCGTTGCCGCGCCCGGGCCGAAGAGCAGCGCCGCATCGCCCGCGAGCAGCGTAAGAGCGAATGAGCCAACAGCGCTCAGTGTCCACAATTTTCGTCTGCGGACGGTTTTCCGCCTGCCGAGCCGAATTGTGGACACTCAGCTCACTACCCGACGACTAGGTATGCGATGGCCAAGCTGACGACATTTCCCGAGCCGAACTCCGCCCTTTCTGATCCCGCCGAGTTGTTTCGCGAGTACCTGCGCTTCTATCGCAGGGAGCTCGTTCGACGCATCACTTCGCTGAGCGACGAAGCACTGACCAGCACGGCCGTTCCCTCGGGATGGACTCCGCTGCAGATGCTGACCCATCTGGTGCACATGGAGCAGCGTTGGTTCGTCTGGGGATTTCTCGGCCGCGCAGTGGACGCGCCGTGGGGTGACGAGCAGGACGGGTCATGGCATGTGCCGGCCGACGTGGACGCCGAGACCCTGCTGGCCAGGCTCGACGACGGCGCCCGCCTCACCGACGAGATACTGAACTCACACCGAATGGACGAATTGGCAGCTCTCGGTGGACGATTCAGCGACGAGCAGCCGACGCTGATCTGGATCTGCTTGCATGTACTCCAGGAATACGCCCGTCACCTCGGCCACCTCGACGTCGCAGTCGAACTGGCCGGCGGGCCGAGAGGTGAGGGACCGGCATGAGAATCAACATCACCAGCGTCTTCGTCGACGATCAGAGCAAGGCGCTGACGTTCTACACCGAGGTACTGGGCTTCGTCGTCAAACACGATGTAGCCATGGGTGGCCCCGATCGTTGGCTCACGGTCGTCTCACCGCAGGATCCAGAGGGCACCGAGTTGCTGCTCGAGCCCAGCGGTCATCCTGCAACCGCACCGTTCAAGGACGCTCTTTTCGCGGACGGTATCCCGTTCACACAGTTTGCGGTGGACAGTGTTGCAGCAGAATACGATCGGCTCATCGGCCTCGGCGTTCGGTTCACTCAGCAGCCCACCGAGATGGGTCCGGTGATCACCGCGGTGTTCGACGACACCTGCGGAAACCTGATTCAGATCGTCGCTCCGTCGAACTGACGCCTCAGACGTTCGCGTACAGATCGACGGTGGTGCCGTCGGGATCGTGCACGACGGCATAACGCTGTCCCCAGAACGCATCCCACGGCTGCAGGTGACCGGTGTACCCGGCTTTCGTCACCGCAGCCCACGCCGCGTCCACCCCGTCGGGCGTCCCACAGTCGAACGCGAGCGCAACGCGATGGCCCCCGCTGGGCGGGGTCCAAGACGGATCGAACGAGGTGATGGTCGACGGTAGATCGAACAGCAGGCGGACTCCGCCGAGGTCGACTTCCACGTGCTGCTCACCGTCGGCCTCGGCCGGAATATCCAGCCCGAGAACGCGGTAGAACGCCAGCGCCGACGCCATGTCGGCAACGATGATTTCGATTCCTGCCAGGCGCGGTTTCACAACGAAAAGAGTAGACCGTCAGCCCCAGTTCGCGGCATTCGTCAGACAGAACGGATGCCCGGCCGGGTCCAGGAGTACGCGCCAGGTCTCACCGGGCTGGTTCTCGGGCAGCGTGGCGCCCAGTTCCACGGCAGCCGTCGACGCGGCGTCCAGATCGTCGACAGCAAGATCGAAATGAAACTGTTTGCTGCCGTTCGCATTCGGCCACGGCGGCGGTCGATAATCGTCGACGCGGCCGAATCCGAGCGCACTGCTCGGCCCCTGCAGCATCGCGTACTCCTGCTCCGCATGCACGACGCTCCAGCCCAGCAGCGACGACCAGAATGCCGCGCTGGCCTGAGGATCGGCGCAATCCAGGGTGACCATCTTCAGAGTGGCCACAGGTGTTCCGGTCATGGTGTTCCTCCTTCTCGTGTCGGACCAGACTCATACACTGACCCGCGTGCCGGATAGGAAAAACGCGACAGCCACCCAGTCCGGCGTCCTGCGGCCCGATCAGCTGGCGCAGCATGTCGACCTCGTACGGCTACCGTGTTCGGAATCGTTGGAACCGTGGGTCGAGAACTACTGGCAGCTGCAGTGGGAACTGCCGCCCGGCACAACTCATCACAGCTCGACGCTCCCGCACCCGGCCTGCACGTTGAGCGTCGAACATGGTTGGACCCGCGAGGGCGTTGTCGAGCCGGTGGTCGTGACCGGGGTCCTCACGCGTCGCTTCGACGTCGTCCTCGCCGAGTCCGGGTGGGTCTTCGGCGTCAAGTTCCGGCCCGGCGGCTACGCGAGTTTCACCGGAACCGTGGCGAGAACACTGCGCGATGTCCCGGTGGCGCCACCGACCCCGTTCCGGTCCGAAACCGTCGCTGCACTGGCCGAGCTGGATGGGCATTTCGATGCCGACCACTGCCGAACCGTCGTCGACGCGGTTCTCACGCCCTACGCCCGTGACATCGAGCCGGAGTACGAGGTGGTCTTGGACGTCATTGCGACCATGCTCGGAGATCGGACGCTGGTTCGCGTCGCCCAGGTGGAACAGCGGTGTGGCATCGGCACTCGTCGACTGCAGCGGCTGTTCGAGCGTTATGTCGGCGCGACGCCCAAGTGGGTACTCGGGCGGTATCGGATTCACGACGCCCTCAGCGAGCTCGACAACGGCTACTCGGGTCCGCTGACAGACCTGGCCGTGCGGTACGGGTGGTTCGACCAGGCTCACTTCACTCGGGAGTTCACCGAATTGGTCGGAATGCCGCCGAGCGCATACCAGCGGTGAGTAACGCCTTCGTCACGCAATGCGACTTTTGCCGATTCGTTTGGCACAGTATTCGCGGTGCCCGATAAGCATCGTGGTGGGGAACAGCAGCACAGAGGAAGAGTGGGCTTCAACGCATGATCAACATTCTCGTCGCCGGTGGAATCGCGTTGGCGGTCTCGATTCTGTTGACTCCATTTCTCATCGCACTGTTCACCCGGCAGGGCTTCGGCCAGGAGATCCGCGTCGAAGGTCCGGCAAGTCACCACGCCAAGCGCGGAACGCCGACGATGGGCGGCGTCGCGATCATCGTCGGTTTGTGGGCCGGTTACCTGGGCTCGCACCTCGTGGCAATGGGTGGTGACGGGCCCTCGGCGTCGGCGCTGTTGATTCTCGGTCTCGCGACGGCACTCGGCGTCGTCGGATTCCTCGACGACTACATCAAGCTCCGCATGAAACGAAGCCTCGGGCTCAAGGCGACCGGCAAGTACGTCGGCCAGATCAGTGCGGCGGTGATCTTCGCGGTACTGGCGCTGCAGTTCCGCAATGGGAACGGGTTGACTCCGGGTAACGTCGAACTGTCGCTGGTACGCCAATCCACGTTCTTCACCATGGCCCCGATCGTCTTCGTCCTGTTCTGTGTCTTCCTCGTCGTCGCGTGGTCCAACGCGGTCAATCTCACCGACGGGCTCGACGGTTTGGCGGCGGGGTCGATGACGCTCGTCCTCGGCGCGTACACGGTGATGACGTTCTGGCAGTACCGGCAGTCCTGCGCGACCAATTCGGTCGCCGGGTGCTATCAGGTACGGGATCCGCTCGACCTCGCCGTCGTCTGCGCTGCGGCCGCGGGTGCCTGCATCGGATTCCTCTGGTGGAACGCGGCTCCGGCCAAGATCTTCATGGGCGACACCGGCTCACTCGCCCTCGGCGGACTGCTCGCCGGCCTGTCGATCGTGAGCAAGACCGAACTGATCGCCCTCGTCTTCGGAGCCCTGTTCGTCGCCGAGAGTGCCTCCGTCGTCATCCAGGTCGCGTCGTTCAAGAGCACCGGCAAGCGGCCGTTCCGAATGGCCCCGATCCACCACCACTTCGAACTTGCCGGCTGGGCCGAGACGACGGTCATCATCCGACTGTGGCTGTTCGCGGCCATCGCGTCGGCACTGGGACTCGGATTGTTCTACAGCGAATTCCTCGCAGCCGTCGGCTGACCTACGATTCTGGGATGACTGAAGAACTGTCGCCTGTTGCCAAGGTCGACGCTCTCGCCGCCGAACTCGAACAACTCGATGCTCGACGCGTCGCCATCGGGGTCGAGCTCGTCAACCTTCAATTCGGCCTCGACGGGGACGCCAAGATCCGTGCGACCGAGGTCTTTCACAGCGACTACCTGGGACGACTGTTCACCTTGGTCGACGAACTTCGCACCGACGAATAGGACTCGCTACACAGCGTCCTGATCCGAACGCGACACCACGGTCAGGCGAAAATCTCTGAGCGACAGCGTCAATGCGGCCAACGCTGCAATCGCTACTCCACCGATCGGAAACACCAGCCACGGATCGCCGATGGTGGGAGTGAAGGTCGATGTGACAAGGTCGTCGCCGAGATATTGCACGTACACCGCGTCGGTCACATAAGTTTCGGCCATGTAGGTGTCCGTCGCTGTCCAGCCGAAGTCGGCTGCAGGGGGCGAGTTGATCTCGATACTCAACGGATGCTCCCACGACCAGTCCGACGCGGCTTCGGTTGGTTGCGGTGGCCAGTGCGTCCAGGCGAGTGCGCTGCCCGCTCCCAGTGCCGCACCCACGACGATCAACAACACGAACAGGTGTACGCGGCTGCGTTCACGATCCTGAACGATGCGCAGACCCGAATCGACGAGGAACGAGGCAGCCACGAGACCGATTGCTACCCCTGCTGCGACGAGATAGAGCGTCACGGGAAACCAACTCGGGCGGGCGTGGGTCACGCCCAGTTCCTGCGGATCGGCTACGGCGACATGCCACACCACCGCTGCGGCAGCACCTATCGAGGCACCGACTGCGGCAAGTACTGCGACGAGCGCTTTACCGGATGGCCTGTCCACGATCGGGACTCTACTCATGGCCTGTCCGGTCCATTCGAGTACTTGACCTGAAGCTTTGTCGAGGTTCTATCGTCGCTTTCATGAACACACTGAGACCCATGCAGCCACCCGAACTTCAGCCCATCGGATTCTGGACCGCACGCGCTGGCGACGCCATTCGAAATCGGATCCGCGCAGCACTGGCCGAGGTCGGTGTCAGCCAACCTGAATGGTGGCTTCTGCACCAGATCTCGCTGCATCCCGCGGGGGCCGATCGCGCCGAGACCGTCGAGAAGATCGGGCACAACGACACGCCGGAAGCAATCGTCGAGGCCATCGCGTCTGCACGGGACAAGGGTTGGATCATCGAATCGAATTTGCGCCTGACGTTCACCCCGAAAGGTGAAGCACAATTTCGGCGAGCCGCAGACGTTCAACAGATGCTGCAGGACGAACGCATGCAGGGAATCGGACAGGACGAGTACGTCACCACTATTCGAGTGTTGCAGCGAACGATCCAGAACGTCGGAGGCGACGCCTGGCATTGGTGACGGCACCAATGCCAGGGGCGAATGTCGTTCGCCTACAACAGCCTCCGGTCAGCGCATCCGTCACACTCTTGAAATCACAATGCCGACAACCAATCCGAGTACCGCGCCCAGAGCAGGCAAACCGACGACGAGGGTGGCCAACTGCCCAGGCATACCCAGGAACTCCGAATACTGCGAATCGCCGCCCACGAATGCGTAATTGACTCGACGCGGCGCGGCGTCCCGCAGGACGATACCGATCGACGCGATCAGCCCGAGGGAGAAGCCGATCAACGTGGAGACCTTACGCATCCGAGCGAGCCTCGCGGGCCGCTGCGGCGAATGCGGCCATACTCGGGAACTTCATGTCGACACTGTGTTCCTCGGATGGCTCCGGCGTTGCTCCCCAGCCGGGGCGATCGTGCCGCCGATCGATCCACACCGACGGGATGCCATGGCGCTTGGCAGGCACGTGATCGTGGAACAGACTCTGCGCGACGTGGAGTAGTCGTGATCGTGGGACACCCAACGTCTCGAGAAGTCCGTCGAGCGCGTCGAAGTGATTGTCCGCCGGCTTGTAGGCCTTGACGTCCTCGGCGGTGACGATGGCGTCGAACTGCACGCCGAGCCGACGGTTGCTCCCTGCGAAGCCGTCGCGATGCACATTGGACAGGATGACGAGCTTGTAGCTCTCGCCGAGGGACGACAACGCGTCGGCCGAGTCCTCGAATGCAGGCCAGTCCGGAACGGAAGCCCCTAGCGTGTCCGCCCACTCGGCCGAGACAGGTATTCCCAGCGTGTCACCGGTCCGCACGAAGGCGTCGGCAAGAATCCGAGGGTAGAGAGCAGCGGGTGAATCACGCTGTGCCTGAGATTCGTTGATGCCGTAGGCCGCAAGCAGTTCGTCGTCGGACAACGGCGAACCGGCTTCCTTTGCCCATGGCCTGAGCACCTCGAGGATGCCGGTTTCCCAATCGATCAGTGTTCCGTAGCAATCGAAGCTCAGGACGTCGTAGTCGGCGAGATTCATGTGGCCGGGCCTCCTTGCGAAAATTCGATGGCGGCCGATTCTTCGTGCCGATACCGTCTGCAGGTCATGAGCATCGTACTGCCCGTCATCTGCCCTCGCTTGTCCGGCTGTCGATGCGGACGCTGACCGACCGGCAAGCAAATCTACTGCGCGACAGAGTCTATCGGGCTGTTCACATCGGTCCTGTATCCGAGCTGATCGACGGTAGAGTTCATCGCGACAGTCGATCGGCTGACGATGAAAGGCAGAACCCATGAATATGGGCAGGGACGACGAGGTGCGCAACGTCGTCGAAGCGCTGAACACGATCGAGAAGCCCTGGCAGCCTCACCGACTGGCCAGCATCAACGATTACGACGTCAAGGTGGTGAAGCTGCTCGGCGAATTCGTCTGGCACACACACCCCGACACCGACGAGATGTTCTTCGTCCACAGCGGAGAACTCACCATCCAACTTCGCGACCGCGATGTCGTTCTCGGTCCCGGTGACGTCTTTGTGGTCCCAGCGGGCGTCGAACACTGCCCCGAAGCCGTCGAAGAAGTCTCTGCACTTCTGTTCGAGCGATCAGGCACCGTCAACACCGGCGATGCGGGCGGAGACCTGACCTCGCAGATCCGAGAGTTGTGACACGGATTCTGTTGCGGCCCGCCGTGGGATCCGACGCCGACTTCCTGTTCTCTATGGCATCGAATCCCGACGTCGTTCGATGGGTCGGGGACGGAAAACCCTGGAGTAGAGAGTATTTCGATAGCCGGTTCTCGCGCGCCCTGAGCGCGAGGGACGCCCGAACGCCGGACGTACAGAGATGGTTCATGGGCACGAACGAGGATCGACACCCAGTCGGTCTGCTCAGCCTGATTCGACGGTCCGACCACTTCGAGGTCGGGTACTGGGTGCATCCGGCCCAGTGGGGTCGTGGCTACGCAGGCGAACTGATCGCTCTTGCGCAGGATCACACGGATGGTCTCCCGATGGCAGCGCAGGTTCACCGGGCCAACAGCGCCTCGCGTCGGGTGCTCGAGCGCGCCGGGTTCACACTGGTCGACGACGGTGACCCCATGACCTTCCGGTCTCCTCCGAGGCCGTGATTTCGGCTCGCCAGGTCCTGATGGGACGTGGCCGAACCGTAGTGCGGCCGGTCGTCACGCCCCGCACCATGGGTCGCATCAGGAACTCGTGCGGGAACCCGAGGTCGACAGCGCTGGCTGCGTACAGTATGTCGAGTTGGTCTTCCTCGAAGGTGACGTCGAGGGCAGAGATGTTCTGCTGCAGTTGTTCCGGAGTACGTGCGCCGATCAACGAGCTGACGACGGACGGATGCCGAAGCGTCCACGCCAACGCCATCTGAGCAGGAGTCACGTCGAGTTGGCGAGCGACCCCGACAACCGTGTCCGCGTTCGCGAGCCCCCGCGCAGTCAGCGTTCCGCTCGACCTCGCATGATCGCGTCGAGTACCCGCCGGCGCATCGGAACCCGGCACCGCGAGGTCCGCCGCGGTGTACTTGCCGGTCAGCACTCCACCGCCCAGCGGTGCCCAGGGAATGACGCGTCTGCGATCGATGAACTCGACCGCCTGCGCTCTCGTCAACGGCACCGGCACCTTCGCACCATCTGAATCCGACCTTTCGCGGCACGGGAAGTCGAGACTCCGGTGATGCACTGCTCCTATCGTTTGGGACAGAACGAAGGAAGGTCACCGGCACATGCTCGAACGATGGAACGCGGCACTCGACCACATCGAGAACAATCTCGACCGCGAGATCGATGCGAGGGAGCTCGCCCGCATCACGCTGACATCCGAATACCACTTCAGACGCGTGTTCTCGGCACTGGCTGGATTGCCTCTGTCGCACTACATCCGGCAACGCCGAATGACATTGGCAGCAGCAGACATTCTCGACGGTACAGCGGTGCTCGACGTCGCGACCAAATACGGCTACACGGCAGACGCATTCACCCGCGCCTTCCGAGACCTGCACGGCATCACGCCATCTCAGGCCCGCCGACCCGGAGCCGTCCTTCGTTCCAGACAAGCCGTGACATTTCACCTGACCATCGAAGGACGAAGCACCATGCGATACCGCATCACCGAACTGCCGGCCTTCCACATCGTCGGCAAATCCACCCGAATCCCACTGCGGTTCCGCGGCGAGAACACCGCGATGACCGAATTCCACCGTAGCCTCGCCCCTGGAACCGGGGAAAAACTACTCGAACTGGCAGACTTGCCCGAGCTCCCTGACATCCTCTTCGTCAGCGACGGCTTCGAGCCCGAACGCGAAGACGGCAGCCTCTTCGACTACTACTTTGCCGTTGCAAGCACTTCGGCTGGAACATCCGACTGGGACACCCTCGCCGTGACCGCATCGACCTGGGCGGTATTCGAGACGAGCAGCGACACCGCACTCGCCCCCGCACTCCAACAACTCTGGGCCGACGCCTTCAGCGAATGGTTCCCCTCCAACCCCTACGAAACAATCCCGGGACCGGAAATCCTGACCGTCAAGGAAACCTCCCCCGACTGGACCTCTGGAGCGGGAGAACTCTGGATTCCAGTCCAACGAAGTCGATAGCCGTACTTCACTCCTCCCCTCTCGTCGCGGCCCACCATGTCCACTCGATGTGACATTCAGTGGCCTTTTCGGGGGTCAATGTCACATCGAGTGGACTGGATCAGGTGTCAGGCGATCGATTGGCCGTAAACGTGTGTCACCGAGATGGTCACCAGTACTCGTCGGTCGGCGACCATGACGGATCGGTATTCGTTCCAATCGGGGTGCTCGCCGGCGGCGGCGCGGAAGTAGTCCACCAGGGCATCGACTTCGGGGCTGTCGGGTGTCGATCCCGGGCCGGTGAGGGTGACGGTTCCTTCCGCTGTCGCCCATGCTGTGCCGTCGGCACTGGTCACTTCGAGCGCGGCGCGGGGGTCTCGACGTAGATTCGCCGTCTTTGCTCGCCCTTCGGTGACCGAGATCGTGATGGTGCCGGCTGACCGGTCGTAGAACGGCGTCACCGGTGACAGCTGCGGAATTCCGCTGGATTTGATGGTGGCCAGCACTCCGATGCGGCTCTGCTCGAGCAGGTCGTGTGGGTCGAAGGCGCTCGCGGTCATGGCTTCTCCTCGGGTCGAGTGGACAGGTCGGCGGCGTAAGCCCCGACTGCTCGCCGATATTTGCCGAGCACCGGTTCCGCTGCCTGCAACGCGTTACGTAGTGCGGTTCGTGTTCTCCCAGGTCCCAGAATGCCAGGGCAATGAATGCGTCACGCGCAGCGACGTATTCGTTCGAGAACTCGGCATCCTGCAGCACCTGCACTGCTTCGTGAGGACGCCCGACGTTGCGCAACGAGCTCGCAAGTTGGATACGAGCCTGGTGCTCCCTGTCTGTATCCAGCCCGGCCGACAGGGACGCTTCGTACAACGGCACCGCCGCCTCTTCGTCGCCCAGAAAGTCCTCCAGCGACGCACGCTCGAACAGCACGCGAGCATCCGAGTACGACGCGATCGCAAGCAGATGGTCCAACTGAATTCGCATCCGCAGTGGATCGGAGTCGTCCGCGTTGCGCCAGAACGCCGCTAGCGGGTCCACGATGCGTCCCGCTGCTGCAGCTCGTTCGTCGAGTGCACCGTACCTACTCGAACAGGTGCTGTCGTCACGCCCTCCATCGTCGCAGACCCGGCCTAGTCTCGACGGATGGATGTGGAGCTGTCACTGCTCAAGCTACTGGTGGAGATCGACCGTTGCGGGTCCATGACGGCCGCGGCCGAACGGCTCACGTACACCCCATCGGCGGTGTCCCAGCAGGTCAAACGACTCGAGGCCGTCGTCGGCACGCCCGTCCTCGAGCGACATGCGCGTGGAGTGCGACTCACCGAAGCCGGTCGTCTCGTGGCCGGGCGAGCTGCGGCCATCGACACGCAATTGTCGGCCCTGCGCGCCGATCTCGACGATCTGCTCGATGCGCGCAGTGGCAACATCACCCTCGGCGTCTTCCCTTCCTTCGCTGCGTCCCTCCTCCCGGACGTCATGGCCGCATTCCGTTCGGCGCACCCGGGTATCGACCTGCGAATACGGTCGTCGAGGCTGCGCGACCTGCACGCCATGCTGCTGGGCCGTGAAGTCGACCTGTCCCTGGCATGGGACTACCCGGAATTGCCGATGGTGGTCGACGATGTCGAGACCGAAGTCATCGCCGACGACGCCACCGTCCTTCTGGTTCCAGCGGGTTGGTCGCGCAGAGGTCCGCTCCTCCTCGAATCACTCGAAGACGAACAGTGGATCGTCCGCGCATCGCAGCACTCCATCACCACGATGTTCCGATCAGCCTGCCTCAAAGCTGGTTTCGAGCCGAAGGTACTGGTCGAGTCCAACGACTACATGGAATCTCAGGCAATGGTTGCTGCAGGGCTGGGACTCACCGTGGCACCGTCCATGACCACTCGATACCTCCGCGAAGGCGTCGAGTCCATTGCCTTGAACGAGTTGTCCCGGCGACGAATCCTGCTGTGCCGCCTCGGACATCGGACGCCGTCCCCTGCATCGGATGCCATGCGAGCCGTGCTCGTCACGCTCTTCTTAGCTGTGAATTCTACTTAATTCTTATGTAAGAAATGATCTCTGGTCTTCACGCTGATCAAGCGGCAAGGTATGCCACAGGTCACAACGGTGGCCTAGTCCGCAACGGTGCGGACGTGAACTCCTGGAGACATCGTGACTACCGGACACCCAGCCCACGACCCTGACAACACCGTCGAACTGGTGGTTCTCGCCGGCGACGGCATCGGTCCCGAAATCAGCGCGGCGACGGCCTCGGTTGTCGAAAGAGCTCTCGGACAACACGGGATCACCGCCTGCTTCACCGACGGAACCATCGGTTTCGACGCGCTTCACGCATCGGGGACAACGATGCCCGACGCCATCGTCGACCTCTCACGTGCAGCCGACGGCGTCATCCTCGGCCCTGTCTCGCACCTGGACTACCCACCGACTTCGGAGGGTGGCGTCAACCCATCGGGAATTTTGAGGCGAAAGTTGGATCTCTACGCCAACATTCGTCCCGCCAGGACCGTCCCGGCCCTGCCGAATCCGCTCGGCAAGAGCTTCGACCTGGTGATCGCCCGGGAGAACACCGAAGGTTTCTACGCCGACCGCACCATGTTTGCTGGTGGCGGTGAGTTCATGCCCACCGCGGACCTGGCGCTTGCCATACGAAAGGTGACTCGTCACGGTTCCGAACGCATCGTGCGTCGAGCGTTCAAGCTGGCACGGACTCGTCGATCGAAAGTCACTGTGGTGCACAAAGCCAACGTCCTCAGGCTGAGCGACGGACTGTTCCTCGAGGCGGCCAGGGCCGTCCGACAGCACTTCCCCGACGTCGACTACGAAGAGCTCCTGGTCGATGCAGTCGCCGCGCTGCTCATCCGTCGACCGGAGTCCTTCGACGTCATCGCCACCACCAACATGTTCGGGGACATCCTGTCCGACGAGGCAACCGAACTCTCGGGCAGCTTGGGGCTGGCGGCATCACTCAATGTCGGTGACACGCATGCCGTCGCGCAAGCCCAACACGGCTCGGCTCCGGACATTGCGGGCCAGGGCATTGCCAATCCGGCGTCGTTGATCGGCTCCGCCGCAATGCTTCTGAACTGGATAGGACAACGCCGCGGCGACGCACGATTGACCGCAGCAGGCCAATCCATTCATCGAGCCGTCGACAGCGCCGTTGGCAGTCCCGAGACCCGCACGGCGGACTTGCACGGGTCCGCAACCACCCAGCGTTTCACGCAAGCGGTGATCGAGCACATCGAATCGGAGCGCTGAATCATGTTGGCACTTCTCGGATTCGTCTCTCTTGCATCCTTCATGCTGGTGGTCATCAAGAAATGGGCGACCGCCCTGGTTGCCGTCGTCACCATCCCCATCGTGGTCCTGTTGATCAGTGGACAGGGGACAGCACTTCCGGACATGGTGGCGGAGGGCATCGAAACCGTCGCTCCCACCGCAATTCTTCTACTGTTTGCGGTTCTGTACTTCGGAATCATGATGGATGCCAAACTGTTCGACCCCATTTCACGCGGAATCATCCGATTGTCCGGTGGAGATCCCGTCAAAATCTGCGTCGGCACAGCAGTTCTCGCACTTCTCGTCGCACTCGACGGTGACGGCACGACGTCGTACATGATCATTTGCTCTGCGTTTCTCCCGATCTATCGAAAACTCGGAATCAATCCGCTGGTGATCGCCACGATCGCGACGATGGCTCTCGGGACCATATCCGGCACCACCCCGTGGGGTGGGGCTGCGACCCGGGCGATCAGCGTATTGCAGATCGACGCCACCGACTACTTCGTGCACATGTTGCCGGCAATGCTACTGATGTCAGCGGCTATCGTCGGGCTTGCATATCTGTTGGGCCGCAGCGCACGCAAGAAGATTTCCCAGGAACGCATCGCCGAAGTCACCGCGCACGTGTCCTCCGGCGCGCACAAGGAGGGCTCGGATGGAACGCTCCTGACGAAGGCAACCTGGCGAACCTGGGTGAATGCAGCACTCACGGTCACCCTGCTGGTGCTGCTGGTGTTGGGAGTGGCAGACCTACTGGTGCTCTTCATGCTCGGTTTCATCATCGTGCTGATCGTCAACCACCCCAAGCCCTCCGATCAGGGCGACGTGATCCGATCGCATGCTGCCAACGCCGTCCCCGTCGTCATACTGGTCCTCGGTGCCGGCGTATTCACCGGCATCCTCACCGAGACCGGTATGACCACCGCCATGGCCGACGCGCTGATCTCACTGATTCCGGACGGTTCCGAAGGCATGATCCCTGCCGCAGCCGCGCTGATCGGAATCCCGCTGAGCTTCTTCATGGCAAACGACGCCTACTTCTTCGGGATCGTGCCGGTACTCGCGGAATCGGCTGCGCAATATTCCATCCCACCCGAGGAAATGGCTCGCGCTGCGGTGATCGGCCAGATGGCCCACTCGATCGGACCCGCATCGGCACCGTTGTGGGTGCTGCTCGGCCTGGTGCGTGCCTCGTTGGGCGACTTCCAACGCTTCGCATTCCTGTGGGTGCTGGCCGCGTCGCTGATGTATATCGCCTTCGCAATACTCACCGGCGCCATCTCGGTAGGTCTGTGAATTACTGTGCGGCTACGAATTCGATCCGATTGCCCACGCCGTCGCAGGTATGGAACCGTCGTCGGCCCGGAATCTCCTCAGGGTCGGCCCAATTCACTGGGTAGCCGGCCAATGTCAACGCTGCAGCAGTCGCATCGACATCGACGACGAAGGCCGGGTGCGCCTTCAGCGCCGGGCGAAAGTCGTCCTCGATGCCGACATGTACCTCGCCATCGGGACCGCCCACTCCCGGCACGCGAAACCAACAGCCGCCGCGGACAGCCAACAGCGGCGGCTTCGCGATCTCCTGCCAGCCCAGAGCACCCGAGTAGAACTCCCGCTCGCGGTCTTCGCCGCCCGCCGGACATGCGACTTGCACGTGGTGGATCATCGAACGAACCTACCTCCATCTCGATTGACACGTCGGTGAACGGTAGGCAAACGTATGGGCATGCAACTGAGATTTCTGGCCGGCATCTCGACGGCCTTCGCATTCAAGCTCCTGCTGATGCGAGCGCTGACACTCAAGCTGCAGCGAGACATCGAAGCACTGAACAACGGCAACTACCGCCCGCTCCTGTCGTCCTTTCATCGAGACGCAGTGCTCAAGTTCGCCGATGGTGACAGCCGCTGGTCGGGCACACACCGCGGCCGCCCGGCCATCGAAAAATTCTTCCAGGACTTCGTCGCTGCCGGAATCAAAGGCCAGATCACCGAAATCTACAGCGGCGGCGCACCCTGGCGTATGACCCTGCTCGCCCGCTTCGACGACCAGGCCCACGCAGCCGACGGCACCCAGATCTACAACAACCGCACAGTGCTGCTGGTCCGCACGAGCTGGGGAAAAATCATCTCGCAAGAAGACTTCTTCGAGGACACCACACGCCTCGACGCATTCGAGAAGAAACTGCGGCAACTCTAAATTTGCCCGGCATTCGGCTCGGTGCACCACTTCCGCCGGTACTCAATGTGACATCCAGTGGCCTTTTCGGGGGTCAATGTCACATCGAGTGGACCCCAGGGGAGGAAGGGGTGGGGCGGCGATAGGTCACCTGTGGGTAATTGTCGGCATTCGTGACGCTGGCGTGCACGTTGTATACCGTGCGCACCAGGTGTTCGGTGATCACTTCGTTCGGGGTTCCCGATGCCACGATGGCACCGTTGTTCAGGACGATGATGCGGTTGCAGAACATGGCGGCGAGGTTGAGGTCGTGGAGGGCGATGTAGCTGCTCAGGGGTAGGCCTGCGACGAGGGTGAGGATGTCGAGTTGATGTTGGATGTCGAGGTGATTGGTCGGCTCGTCGAGCAGTAGTTCGGTGGGTTGTTGGGCGAGTGCGCGGGCGATCTGGACTCGTTGGCGTTCGCCGCCGGAGAGGGTGTGCCATCGTCGGGTGGCTTTCGATGCCATGGCGGTGTCGGTGAGTGCTCGTGCGATGGCGGCGTCGTCGTCGGATGCGTCGCCGCCGAGGATGCCGTGATGTGGGATGCGGCCTAAGCGGACGACGTCGCGGACGCTGATGTCGACGTCGGTGTCGGAGTGTTGGTCGACCATTGCCACGCGTCTGGCGATGCGTCGTCGACGCAGTGTTCGGAGGTTGTCTCCGTCGAGCAGCACGTCGCCGCTGTCGGGGGCGACGATGCCGGCGAGAATGCGCAGCAGTGAGGATTTGCCCGAGCCGTTGGGGCCGATCAGACCGATGGTCTCGCCGGGTTCCGGCGCGAAGCTGATCCCGTCGAGAATCGGATGCCCACCACGGGTCCACCGAAGGTCTTTGGCGTGCAGTGTCATCGGGACCTCCGTAGCCGAAAGAGAATGAGCGCGAAGGCCGGGACGCCGATGAGTGCGGTGACCACTCCGACGGGAATTTCCTGTGGCGCGAACACCGTTCGGGCGATCGTGTCGACCCAGACCATGAAGATTGCGCCGATCACCACCGTCGTCGGGAGCAGTCTTCGGTGGCGCGCGCCGACGAGGAAGCGGGCAACATGCGGGAGCACCAGTCCTACGAATCCGATGGCTCCGGCGGCACTGACGAGGGCGGCCGTGATCAGTGCGGTGATGACCAGCAACAGAATTCGGACATATCTCACCGGAACGCCGAGCGATGCGGCCGCGTCGTGCCCGAAAGTGAAGGCATCGAGGGCAGAGGTGTTGAACAGGCACACCACCATTCCCAGCAGTGCCACACCGCCGCACAGTGCCACGTCTGTCCAGTCGGCACCGCTCAGGGAGCCGAGCAGCCAGAACAGCACTCCCCTCGTTTGTTCGGCATCTGCCGAGGATATGACGATGAACGACGTCAGAGCCGAGAACAGTTGTGTACCGGCCACTCCCGCGAGTACGACGCGGTCGTTGCCGCCGCCCGCACCTGCGGCGAGCAGCATCACCAAGACGAACGACAGCAGCGCTCCGGCGAACGCCCCGGTGGACAGCGACAGTGCGCCGCCGCCGACGCCGAGCACTGCGACCACTACGGCACCGGTGGATGCGCCCGACGAGATACCCAGCACGAACGGGTCGGCCAACGGGTTGCGCAGCAGCGATTGCATGATGGCACCGCACAGCGCGAGGCCTGCGCCGCAGATGGCCGCGAGCAATGTTCGGGGCAACCTCAACTGCCAGACGATACCGTCCTCGATGCGGCTCACTCCGGCTGTGCCGATCCCGATGTGCCCCAGTATCACTCGATACACATCGGATACCGACACACTGGCGGGACCGATCGTCACGGCCACGCCGATCGAGAGCACCAACACCACGAGGCCACCGAGCAGAAGCGGGATCAGCAATCCGCGATCTGTCCGGCTCATGGGGTGGTCGGGCCCCAGTTCTGCAGAGCCGCTGCAACTTTCTCGACCCCGTCGATCGTGCGGATCGATGGGTTGAGGTCGGCACCGTTGACGACGATGTACCGCTTGTCCTCGACGGCGGTGAGCCGACTGGTGACGGAATTCGATTCCAGGAAGGCGATCTTGCTGTCGAGAGCATCACCGGCGATGCTCCGCCGGCTCAGGTCGGCGAGAACGAGCGCGGTGGGATCGCGATCGAGGACACTCTCCCAATTGACCTGTGGCCATTCGTCGGTGGTGTCGGCGTAGATGTTCTGGGCACCGACGGATCCGGTGATGATTCCCGACGACCCACAGCATCCGGCCATGTACGGGGTATCGGTGTCGGCGAACCAGTACGCCAAAGTCACACCCGAGGCGTCGACGGCTCCTGATGCTTTCGCGAAGCGATCCTGCAGCTCGCCGACCAAGCGTTCGCCGCGATCACGCACGTCGAAGATGGCTGCGAGGTCGCGAATCTCCTGGTAGACGGTCTCGATCTCGAGCGGCGTCGTACGCGCGCCGTCGGAGTTGACACTGTCGTCGGTCTTGCCGTTGCAGTCGGTGGGAGAGAGGTAGCTCGGCACACCGAGCTGCTCGAACTGGTCCCTGTCGGCTACTCCTCCGGGCCCGAGAGTGCCGCCGAACGACGCGGACACGAAGTCGGGCTCGGCGTCGAGCACCACCTCGAGCGAGGGTTTGTTGTCCGCCAACCTGGGCACCTTCGCGTTCTCGGATTCGAGGTTTGCGCGGACGGGGTCGGTCCAGGTGGCGGTGCCGACCATCCGGTCGGCGAGGCCGAGCGAAAGAAGAATTTCGGTCGAACCCTGGTTCAACGACACCGCACGCTGAGGCGGGGCGTCGACGACGACGTCGCGGCCGCAATTGTCGATCGTCAGCGGATAGTTTCCGGTGGTCGGGGTGGCCGCGTCGGTTGTCGCAGTGGACGAACAACCGGCGAGAACGAGGATCGAGACAGCGCCTAGGACGGCGAGAGTGGTGCGCATCGTGAAGAGCTTCCTGCTGAGGGCTCGTGTCGCGGAGCCGCGGATGGAGGTGAATCACGACGTCCGAGCATTCGGACTTCGAGCTCTCACCCGTCACCGTTGCGCGCCAGCTCCGGAATTGCACCGGATTCCCTCGTTCGTCGCATGCTGACCCTATCGTGCGGGGGACCTCGACGGTCAGCGTGTCGCTGCGCCCACCGGCTCCTGGGCGTAGCTGCGCGGAAAGGTGGTGCGTGCCAACACGACTACGATCATCGCGGCGGCGACGAGCACCGTCGCAGCAGCCGTGACGGCCACGATGCCGCTGAGGTCGATCACCACGCCGCCCACCAGGGCTCCCGTGGCGATCGCCAACTGGAAGGCAACGACATAGATCGCCGACGCCTTGTCCGCATCGGCCGGCGCCGCTCTGACCACTGCCGATTGGATGCACACCGGGAGGGTGGTGAAGGCCAGTCCCCACAAGGCGATCGCGCCGACGGCGAACACGGCCAAGCTGCCCGGCGCTCCGATCAGGGCGCACCAGAGAACTGCAATCGCAGCGGTCACTGCGCCCAGGGCGGCGATGGTCGAGTACCGAGGCCACCGGTCGTAGGTTCTGCCGATCACCCAGATTCCGATCACTCCGAACAGCCCGTACAACATCAACATCAGAGTCAGAGTGGTGCCGGCCGACCCGATGGCACGGTCGACGATCACCGAGAAGTAGGTGTACGCGGCGAAATGACCGAGGACGGCCAGAAACGTCACTCCGCACAGAACGGCCAGGGTGCCGTCGAGCACCCGCGGTGTCTTTTTCGTCTCCGAAGCCGCCCGGGTGACCGGTAGTGCCGGGAGGACGAAGTAGAGCGCCACCGCGATTGCTGCGGCGACCACACCGAGAATCGTTGCGGCCGTGCGCCATCCGAACCATTGGCCCAGGGCAGCGGTTAGCGGGTTGCCGGCAACCAATGCCAGCGAGGTACCGGCGTACACCGTCGCGATGGCCTTGCCCTGCTTACCCGGTAGCGCAAGCGAGGCCGCGACCGGCGCGACGACAGCCCAGAAGACGCCATGCGTTGCCGCGCAGAGCATTCGGGAGATCACCAGCATCGGATATCCGACCGATATCGCCGAGAGGAGTTGCGAGAGTGCCAGTGCGGCAACGGTGATGACGACGAGACGCCGTCGGGGCCACTCACGCACGAACCGGATCAGCGGCATCGTCATCACGGCAACGCCGTACGCGTAGAACGTCAGCAGGAGACCAACGGCCGATTCGCCGACACCGAGGTCGCCGGAGATTTCGGGGAGCAACCCCACGGGCAGTGTTTCCGCAGTGACGTAGATGAATGCGGCTGCGGCGAGCACCAGCAGTTTCGGTAGCGGCGACGACATGCTGTGTATCGTTACACACAATCGGTACAGCGCGCTACAGTGGGCCGGTGAACACTCGGGTGACCATGGCTGACGTCGCAGCGTCCGCGGGCGTGTCCACCATGAGCGTCTCGTACACCTACAACCGACCGAGCCGGGTATCGGCGGCCACACGCGATCGGGTGTACGAGGCAGCCGCCACCCTCGGATACGCCGGTCCCAACCGCACGGCCCGGTCGCTGCGCAGTGGAAGGCACAACAGCATCGGCGTCGTCCTCGGCGAGAAGCTCACCTATGCATTCGAGGATCCCCAGGCTCGACGTTTTCTGTCCGGTATCGCCGAAGCATGTCTGGACGCGGACACCGCGCTGGTCATGCTGCCGAACCTGCACCGCGACACCGACAATGCACGCATCCGAGACGCACAGGTCGACGGGTACGTCGTGTGGACCACCGAGACGGACGACCCCCTGCTCGACGTGCTCGTCGACACCGGCAGGCCGACGTGCATCCAGGGCGGGCCCGACCATCCCGGCCTGAACTGGATCACCATCGACGACCGAGCGGCAGCCGAAACCATTGCCACCGTCGCGTTGAACAGCCGATCTCGCCCTGCCATCGTCGCTCTCCGGCCTGATACCCGACGCGAATCGACGATCGTGCGTGGCGCGGACGCGTCGGACATCTCGATGCCGGTGACCCGAGCACGTCTCGAAGGCTATCGGGACGCCTGTGTGCAATTCGGACTCGACTGGTCGACGGTTCCGACACTGTTCACCACCGACAACGCCCGCGCAGAAGGCGACCGAGCTGCGCGACTGTTGTTGCAGGACAATGCCATCGACACGTTGCTCGTGATGAGCGACGAACTTGCCCTCGGAGTGCTCGACGCCGCGGCCGCATCCGGAATCGACGTTCCGGAGCAATTGGCCGTCACCGGATGGGACGACTCCCCCGCCGCAGCCGACGCCGGATTGACCACCGTCGCGCAGTCGCTGTTCGATCAGGGTCGGTCGGCGGCCCGGTGGGTTCTCGGACTCAGCGACACCGTGGACGATGCGATCTGGAGCATCGAAAGACGATTGTCGACAGGACGCGCAAATGGCCGACAAACCAAGGAGAGCATGATCTAATAGCTCCATAAAAGGGGATGTTCCCTGTTTATGGCGCTGAACCAGACTCGTGGGCTAGTATCGCTCGTGGCTATCCGGCCATGAGGGGGAACAATGAGCCGAGAGCACGACGCGCCGCCCCGTCATGTCGCCGCTGTGTCCGGAACCGCATCCGGAACTGCGGCCCAGCGCGACGCGTTGACCGGACTCCCGAACCGCGACGAGATTCTTGCCCTCATCACCGCCGAGCTCGACGAACGCACCCCGGGTCGCCAGTTCAGTGTCCTGCTGGTCGACATCGACGGATTCCGAGAATTCAACGACGCCCTTGGCCCCGCGCAGGGCGACGACCTGCTGTGCATGATCGCCGATCGCCTCCTTGCCTCCACCCGCCCCGGCGACACCATCGGCCGACTCACCGGCGACGAATTCGTCGTCATCGCCCGAGGCTCCCACTCCATAGCCGCGCGCGCCCTGGCCGCCGGTTTCGCGAGCATCTTCGAGCCCGCCTTCGAGCTCGGCGACCGCCAACTCACCCTCACAGCCAGCGTCGGAGTCGCCTCCAGCACCGACACCGACATCAGCGCCACCCAACTGGTTCACAACGCCGCCGCAGCAATGCATGCCGCCAAGGCCGTCGGACGCAACGAACACCACGTCTTCACCGACGAGCTGCACCACACCAACCGCACCCGACTCGAACTCATCGAACGACTGCGCGGCATCGCCATGGTCGAGCGCGAACTGACGATGGTCTACCAACCCATCGTCGAGCTCACGACAGGAACGGTCGTCGGGGCCGAAGCACTCATCCGATGGAACCACCCCGAACTCGGCCTACTGATGCCCGACACCTTCATCCCCCTCGCCGAGGACGCCGACCTCATCGTCCCACTGAGCATGTGGATTCTCGCCGAGGTCGCGCACACCATCGCCGACTGGCAGACCCACAACATCCACCTCCAAGTGGGCGTCAACATCAGCCCAGCCCACTTCGCCACCGGAAGCCTCGCCACCGACGTCATCGACATCGTCGACACCTACGGCATCCAACCCGGCCGGCTCGCCCTCGAACTCTCCGAATCACAGACACTGCACGACCTCGACGCCGTCCACTACCAACTGCGCGACGTCCAACGCCACGGCGTCCTCATCGCCATCGACGACTTCGGCTCCGGCTTCTCCTCCCTCGAACGACTCGCCACCCTCCCCGTCGACACCCTCAAGATCGACAAATCGCTGACCCAACACCTCGACAGCGACAACCTGCACCGACGCCGCGCCATGACCACACTCTGCACAGCCCTCGTCGACGTCACCACCACCCTCGGCAAAGACACCGTCATCGAGGGAATCGAGACACCGGAACAACTCCAGGTCTGCACCGACATGGGCGTAACCTTCGGCCAAGGACACCTACTCGGACGCCCCATGCCCGTTGCGGCACTCGAACAATTCATCACCCGACACAGCACCCACAGCGAATCCGCATAACCCGAGGAACCGAACGTGAAGATCGATAACGAAGTCCAACGCTTCACCGACGCACCCCGAGCCCAACTCTCCACCATCAACCCCGACGGCACACCACACCTGGTACCGATCGTCTTCGCCGTCGCCCCCACCGGCGACCGCATCTACACCGCCATCGACTGGAAACCCAAAACAACCCGAAAACTCCAGCGCCTCGACAACATCCGCGCCGACCCCGCCGTCAGCCTCATCGTCGACCACTACACCGACGACTGGTCCCAACTCTGGTGGATCCGCGCCGACGGAAGCGCCCACATCGCCGAAACCTCCAGCGCCGAAAGCACATCGGCCACCGACGCCCTGGTCGCGAAATACAGTCAATACAAAAACAACAGACCCGAGGGTCCAGTCATCATCATCGACAAACTGTCCTGGCGATCCTGGTCGGCTTCCTGACCCCGCCCCTGCCCCTGCCCCCTTTGACCACTCAATGTGACCTTCAGTGGCCTTTTCGCCCGTCAATGGCACATCGAGTGGACTGCGGGCGGGTGACAGTGCAATGAAATTCGATGGCCAGTTGGATGCATTGTTGACACACTGCTGACCATGCACGACGCGCCTTCCGAACGGATTGTGACCGATCGCCTCGTCATTCGTCGCGAGGAGTCCGACGATGCCGGTGCTGTTGGCGACGTGATCGGCCGCAATCTCGTTCACCTTTCGCCCTGGATGGGGTGGGCGACCGAAGAAGCTGCACGAACGTCGGCGCAACTCGCTCGTATCGCCGACGCCGTCGAGCAGTGGGATGCCGGGAAGATTTTCGATTACGGAATCTTCGACCTCGAAGGCGGCGCATTTTTGGGCAAGATCGGGATGCATCGCCGAATCGGCCCGCACGGAATCGAATTGGGCTACTGGCTCGACTCCCGGGCCGAGGGACGTGGGGTGATCAGCGAGGCCGTCGCGGCGCTCATGCGGGAGGCTTTGAGGCTGGACGGAATCATCCGAGTTGAAATTCATTGTGATGCAGCGAATCTCAGAAGTCAGGCCGTACCCAGACGGCTTGGCTTCGTTCTGGACAGAATCGAGGATCAACCGATCACCGCTGCGTCCGAGACCGGCGAGCACATGGTCTGGGTGTATCAGCCCGACCGGCGGCAAGCCTGATCCGCTCGCGGTCGGACCGTGACGTTCGGTCGCGGTCGAGCCTTGGCCTGCTCGTAGCGCGCCCGAAGGTCGGCCAATACGCGTTCCGGATCATCCCGAATATCACTCGGCAGATGTGTCACCACGATGAGGCCGGCATTCTGCGCTCGTTCACGACGCGCCACCGTCGCCTTGTGTGCCGCAGGCGAGAGGTGGTGCTCCAGCGAATCGATCTCCCAATCCAATGCCACGTCGTCGAGCCAATTATCGGCGATCAACAGAAACTTTCCCCGCTCGTCGTGGACGACCACGTTGTGCTGCATCGGCGGAAGTCCACTGCGCGCGTACAGCTTCTGGGCCTGGGCTTCGGCAACGGAATGCGCGCCGGCTGCCAACTCCCGCAACACCCGTCGTGGCATCGCCGTTCCTCGTGTACTACCGGCGTCTAGCTCCTTCATGATCGCATCCACGGTGGCCGCGCCTCGCTGCACGACGTTGGCAATCAGCGCCATGCACTGGTCGGCATTCTTCATTCGCCGAACCGCATCGCACAAGCACCGAACGATCGGCGCAACGCGGAGTCCCGACTTCAACTCCGCCGTCGGCATTCGCCACGTTCGCTCCACCACAGCGAAGCTCACGGACTTCCGATGTTGCGGCTCGGGAATCAGGGCGAAAGTCTCTTCCAACGAGCCCGACGTGCCCAATCCATGCAACGCCAACCCTGCCCGACCGCTGATGACAGCATCTTTGCCGCAGTAGATTGCCACCGCGGTGGCGCGCTCCATCGGCGTCAGCGAGCGATTCTTCAAGAACACCAACCC
The DNA here is from genome assembly GCF_002258565.1 of Rhodococcus sp. 05-2254-6. NCBI lineage: Bacteria > Bacillati > Actinomycetota > Actinomycetes > Mycobacteriales > Nocardiaceae > Rhodococcus > Rhodococcus sp. 05-2254-6. The sequence goes on along the minus strand of NZ_NOZF01000079.1, from coordinate 15,085 downwards.
AGGTAGTGCCCGTGACCAGCTGCCGTCCGGCTGGGTGCGTCGAACAATTGTCTTCGACGCCACCCCGAGCTCGAGGAGATGCGCTGTCCTCATGAAACCGCGATCGGACGCAGCCGCAATCACCTTCGCATCGATTCGTGCTCCACCCCGCTTCATGCCCTTGATGATGCACAATCCAGGCACCCCGAATCCGACCCGACGATGGGGAACACATTGCCCTGTGGATAACTGGTGCCCTGTGGACAAACTCCGCCCAGGAGCGCCCCACCGAGATCGAATGCACTCGGCAAGCCGCTGCCCGCACTCGACCCGGGGTCCACTCGATGTGCCATTGACTGGCGAAAAGGCCACTGAAGGTCACATTGAGTGAGCGGGGGTGCGGGCAATGGACACCTGACTCGCGTTGGCGGGGATACCGTCTACTTTGCACAAGTGCATTCTGACTTCGGGAGTGAGATATGACGGCGACAGCGATTTCCTCGGAGCGGTCCGGGTCCATGGTTCCGCGGTCGTTCGTGCCACCCGCGCGCGGTCGGTTGAGTGAGGTGCCGCATATCGCCGGGCTGGTGCTCGGCGTGTTCGCGGTGTTGTTGTTTCTGTGGAGTCTGTCGCCCACTCTTCGTTATCTGGTTCATGTTCCTCGCGAGTACGTGGACAACTACTACTTCGATGCGCCCGATACGAGTTTGTCGTGGGCACTGGTCGTCGGGTTGTTGGCTGCAGCGTTGGCGAGTCGTAAGCGCATTGCGTGGTGGTTGCTGACGGTCTATCTGGTGTTGTTGGCGATCACCAATGTCGTCGAGGGCATCCAGGACGGGAACGTCAACTCGTGGGTTGCGCTGGCTGTCCATGTCGTCGTGACGGGGGTGTTGATCGCTGCGCGCAAGGAGTTCTACACGCGGGTGCGTCGCGGTGCGTTGTGGAAGGCGCTCGGGGTGCTCGTCCTCGGAGCGGCCGTCGGGACGCTCATCGGCTGGGCGCTGGTTGCGTTGTTCCCCGGGTCGTTGCCGGAGAGTCAGACGTTCCTGTGGGCGTTCAATCGTGTGACGGCGTTGGCGACGGTGGACAACGAGCAGTTCGACGGCAGGCCGAACGGAATCGTGAACACGGCGTTGGGGTTGTTCGGAGCGTTGGCGTTGCTGGGGGCGATCGTCACGTTGTTCAGGTCGCAGCGGTCGAGCAATGCGCTCACCGGTCGCGACGAGTCCGCCCTGCGAGGTCTGCTCGACAAGTGGGGCTCCGACGATTCCCTCGGCTACTTCGCCACCCGCCGCGACAAGGGCGTCATCTTCGCCACCAGCGGCAAGGCTGCAGTGACGTATCGCGTCGAGGTCGGGGTGTGTCTGGCCAGTGGTGACCCGATCGGCAATCCCGAGGCCTGGCCGCATGCCATCTCGGAATGGCTGGACCTGGCCGAGAAGTACGGCTGGACCCCAGCTGTCATGGGGGCCAGCGAGATCGGGGCCACCGCATACAAGCGGGCCGGCCTGAGCGTCCTCGAACTCGGCGACGAAGCAATCCTCAAAACCAAAGATTTCAACCTCAATGGACGCGAGATGCGCCCCGTGCGTCAGGCGGTCAACCGGGCTCGCAAAGCGGGTGTCGTGGTCACCGTGCGTCGTCATCGGGATATTTCGTCGGAGGAGATGTCGGAGATCATTGCCTGCGCGGATGCGTGGCGCGATACCGAGACCGAGCGCGGTTTTTCTATGGCGTTGGGCCGGCTGGGTGACCCTCTCGACGGCGATTGTCTTCTGGTGCAGGCGGTTCAGGGTGAGAAGGTGATCGGCGTTCTCTCGCTGGTGCCGTGGGGACGTACCGGTGCGTCGCTGGATCTGATGCGGCGGGATCCGGCATCGCCCAACGGGGTGATCGAGTTGATGGTGACCGAGCTCGCCACCAGCGCAGATCATTTCGGTGTCGGCAAGATCTCGCTGAACTTCGCGGTGTTCCGCGCGGCGTTCGAGGAGGGCAGCCGGATCGGTGCCGGACCGGTGCTGCGCATCTGGCGCAGCGTGCTGGTGTTCTTCTCCCGGTGGTGGCAGCTCGAGGCGCTGTATCGCTCGAACGTGAAGTACCTTCCGGAATGGGAGCCGCGCTACCTGTGCTTCGCCGACAATCGAGTGTTGCCCAAGGTCGGCGTCGCGTCGGCCATCGCCGAAGGCTTCCTGACCCTGCCGACCTTCCGACGTGCGTCGAAGCACACCGGTTCCCACGTTGCGGTCCCCGCCGCTCTGGCCGACGCCGACGACATTCATCCCGACGGCAGTGGCCCGGACAGCGTCGCGGACGAGCCGACACCGGGGCGTAAGCGTCCCGACCAGGTGCGCGTGCGCATGTCGAAGCTCGATCGCCTCGAACGCGAGGGCACCGAGGGCTATCCCGTCGCCTATCCCCCGACCCACACGGTCGAGGCGGCAGTGGCGTCGCCGCAGGGTACAACGGTGCGAATCGCCGGACGCATTCTGCGTATCCGTGACTACGGCAGCGTGTCCTTCGCCGTCATCCGAGACTGGTCGGCCGACATCCAGGTGCTGTTCGACCGCGAACGCGTCGGCGACAGAATCGAAGAATTCGATGCCGACTTCGACCTGGGTGACCTCATCGAGGTCAGCGGCGCCATCGGGTACAGCAGGCGTGGCGAGCTCTCGCTGCTCGCGACCGACTGGCGAATGAACGCCAAGTGCCTGCATCCGCTGCCGGACAAATATCGCGGTCTCACCGACCCGGAAGCGCGGGTGCGGCAACGGTATGTGGACCTGGCGATCAATCGGGATGCTCGTGCTCTGCTGATCGCGCGCTCGAATGTGGTGAAATCCCTGCGTGATTCGCTCGGAGAGCGCGGGTACATGGAAGTCGAGACCCCGATTCTGCAGCAGGTGCACGGTGGCGCGAACGCTGCGCCGTTCGTCACCCACATCAATGCCTACAACCTCGATCTCTACCTGCGCATCGCCCCGGAGCTGTATCTCAAGCGCCTGTGCGTCGGAGGCATGGAGAAGGTGTTCGAGATAGGGCGGGTGTTCCGCAACGAAGGAGCGGACTTCAAACACAATCCCGAGTTCACGATCCTCGAAGCGTACGAGGCCCACAGCGACTACGAACGCGCAATGGTGCTGTGCCGCGAGCTGATTCAGCGGGCTGCCGTCGCGGCGCACGGACGCGAGATCATCCTGCGCCCGGACGGTCCGAACGGGGAGATGATCGAGATCGACATCTCCGGTGAGTGGCCCGTCAAGACGCTGCACGGTGCCGTCGCCGAGAAGTTGGGCGTTGCCGTCGAACCGTCGACTCCCCTCGACGAACTGCAGCGTCTGTGCGACGAGAACGACATTCCGTACGAGAAGACCTGGGATGCAGGAGCCGTCGCACAGGGAATGTACGAGCATCTCGTCGAGGACTACACCGAATTCCCCACCTTCTACAAGGACTTCCCGACGTCGATGTCGCCGTTGACGAGGCCGCATCGAAGTATCCCTGGAGTGGCGGAGAAGTGGGATCTCGTGGCGTGGGGTGTCGAGTTGGGGACCGCGTACAGCGAACTGACCGATCCGGTCGATCAACGGCAGCGCCTGACCGAACAGTCGCTGCTGGCGGCCGGCGGCGACGAGGAGGCCATGAGCTTGGACGAGGACTTCCTGCAGGCACTAGAGCACGGAATGCCGCCGACCGGTGGTCTGGGCATGGGCGTCGACCGGGTCGTCATGCTCATCACCGGAGGCAGCATCCGCGAAACGTTGGCATTCCCGCTGGCCAAGCCGCGTCAATGACCTCCGCTACGACCCCATACGCGTGGCCGAGTGTGAAAAACCGGGAAAATGATGGAAACTGGACGGTGAAACAGACGGCAGGTCGGCTGAGCATCGTGGGGAACCAAAAATGGACAACGGGGATCGAGCCGAACGCAGTGCGTTGTTTCCCGTGAAACATCCGCCCGGTCGATACGTCGAGGTGGACGGACAACGTCTGCATCTGCTCGTACGCGGAACCGGCCCCACGGTGGTCCTCTGCGGAGGCCTCGGCAGCAATTGGTTCGACTGGAACGACACCGTCGACATCTTGAGCGCCCACCATCACGTGGTCGTTCTCGACCGCCCCGGCTTCGGACTCAGCGACCCCCTGCCCGTCGGTGCCACGCCCACCGTCCACGGAGAGGCAGACAGGATCATCGGCGTCCTCGACGCGCTCGGAGTCACCGAGCCGGCCGTCGTCGCAGGTCATTCGATTGCCGGCTTCTACGCAGAAGCCGTCGCCCGGCTGTACCCGTCGCGCATCCGCGGGATTCTGTTGCTCGATTCCAGCGCAGAATCCGACCCCCGCCGCTTCATCCCGCCGACCGTGCGCATCCAGACCGCACACCTGATCGCAACCGTGCTCAGCAAAACCGGCGTGCAGAAGCTGTTCGGACCGCGCGTGCGCCGCGTCCTCAATCAGGCGACGCCGCCCGACGGCACGCCGCAGGAGACACTCGACTGGGTCGACGACATCTATCGCCGACCCACCTACCTCGCCGCCGCGCTGACCGAAGACATCGTCTACCCGGATCTCGCCGTCGAGCTGAACCGCATTCGCAAGCAGTTCCGACTCGTCGTGCCCGTCATCGTTGCGGCCGCACACACCGGACGACCCTCCCCGTGGGGCAAGAGATGGATCAGAACTCAACGCAAGCTCGCCGCGTATCTGCGTGCCGACTTCACCGTCGTCATGCCCGCCCACCACCACGCCATGATCGACAAGCCCGCCGAGGTCGCGGCCCTCATCACCGAACTGGTGTGAACCCCTCGCGGCGACGCACGTAACGTGTGTCACCGAGCCCGCAGCCCAAGACCCGAGCCGAAGCTCGGCGATGGCGCGGTAGCACGAGAGGAAATTGAAGATGGGTGCGATCAGCACGACGCAGGGACGACAGTCGAAACTACTCGGACTCGGCGTTCACCGCCCCGAGCGAGTCGTGACCAACGACGAGATCTGCGAATTCATCGACTCGAGCGACGAGTGGATCCAGACGCGTTCGGGAATCAAGAACCGGCGCTTCGCCGAACCCAAGGAAAACGTCGTCGAGATGTCCATCGCGGCAGGCCGCAAGGCTCTCGAGGCCAGCGGAATCACGGCCGACCAGGTCGACACCGTCATCGTCGCCACCTCGACGCATCTCGAACTGACACCCCAAGCAGCGGCGAAAGTAGCGCACGGACTCGGCACCAAGGGGCCGGCCGCATTCGACATCTGCGCCGGCTGCGCAGGCTTCTGCTACTCCCTCGCCGTCGCATCGGACCTGGTCAAGGCCGGAACCTCCAAGTACGTGCTCGTCATCGGTGCTGAACAGCTCAGCGTCACCACCGACCCGTACGACCGCACCACCCGCTTCATCTTCGCCGACGGCGCCGGTGCCGTGGTCGTCGGACAGAGCGACGAAACCGAGATCGGGCCCGCCGTCTGGGGCTCCGACGGCTCGCAATCCGACGCCATCGTCCAGACAACCGACTGGTACGACTACATCACCGAAGAGGGCCTCGAGCGCCCCTGGATCCGGATGAACGGAATCTCCGTCTTCCGCTGGGCCGCATTCGAAATGGGCAAGGCCGCGCAGCGAGTACTCGACGTCGCCGGCATCAAAACCGACGAACTGCACGCCTTCATCCCCCACCAGGCCAACAGCCGCATCACCGAACTGCTGGCCAAAAGCCTGAACCTCGCCGACGGCACCCCGGTCGCCAACGACATCGCCGAAACCGGCAACACCTCGGCAGCCTCGATTCCCCTGGCCATGGAAGAACTCCTGCGCACCGGCAAAGCAAAAGCAGGAGATACCGCACTGCTACTCGCCTTCGGTGCCGGACTCTCCTACGCCGGACAGGTAGTCAAACTCCCCAACCTGTAGTCGCACATCCACCCGCGCTGCACCAATTCCCGAGTGCAGCCGCAGCCCCCAGTGCACTCGATGTGACATTCAGTGGCCTTTTCGGCAGTCAATGTCACATCGAGTGGACTTCGGGGGCGGTGTGGGCGGAAGCAGGACCGCAGCGGGGGTTGAGTCGTAGAGTTGTCCGTATGCCCAAGCCTCCGTTGCCCGATGCCGCTGTTGAATTGTTGAAGAAGGCCAATCCTGCGGTCATGGCGGTGGTTCGTGCCGATGGGACGCCGATCACCGCACCCACGTGGTATTTGTGGGAAGACGGGAAGGTCGTGCTCAATTTCGATGCGTCTCGGAAGCGTCTCGAGCACATCAGGGCGAATCCGAAGGTCTCGATCTCGGTGTTGGACGAGGCCAGTTGGTACACGCACGTGACGGTGCACGGCTCGATCGAGTTGCAGGACGATCCCGATCTGGTGGATATCGATCGCATCTCGACGCATTACACCGGCAATCCGTATCCGGTTCGGGATCAGCCGCGCGTGACCGGTTACGTCACTGTCGACGCGTACGTGGGCTGGGGCAAACTCGGTACGTAGCGTCGCGAGAGAACTGTTGCGACGGCTGTCTCGAGGTGCCACACTCCCGCCATGGGCTATCCGCAGGGTGAAGGCAGCGACTCGTTCGACGCGTCCAGGAAGGACGAGTCGTATGGGGGTTCGGAGCAATATCCTCCGTATCGAGATCCGAACGCCCAGCCCCAGAACCCCACATACCAAGACCCGCAGTACCAGAACCCCCCTTACCAAAACCCCCAGTACCAAAACCCGCAGTACCAAAACCCGCAGTACGGGAATGCGCCGTATGCCGGCGGGTATCAGGTCCCCGCGCCCACGAACACGTTGGCGATCGTGTCGCTCGTGTTGGCGATTCTGGGTCTGACGTTTCTGCCGCTGATCGCATCGATCTGCGCTGTGGTGTGCGGCCACATCTCGCGTGGTCAGATCAAGCGCACCGGCGAGAGTGGGTCGGGGTTCGCGACAGCGGGTCTCATCGTCGGCTACGTGTCGATCGCACTCTTCGTCGTCATCGTGGGAGCGATCATCATCTTTGCCATCGCTGCCGGAAGCGCATCAACCTTCTGAAACAGGTCGCCCCAGTCGACCGTTCAAGCATGCAGCCCACACGCCTGCGATGAGTGCCAGCGCGATAACGAACAGCGCCAACGCGTTCCAGCCCAGGGACTGGAACACGACACCGCCGATCCATCCGACCACGGACGATCCGCCGTAGTAGAAGAGGTTGTACAGCGAGGTCGCCTGCGCGCGACCGTGCACGGCGCGTTGTCCGGTCCATCCCGACGCAATGGCGTGGGCCGCAAAGAATCCCATGGTCAGGATCACCAGGCCGGTCAGAATGACGACGAGGTTCGACGCCATCGTCAGGGCCGCTCCGGCGATCATCGTTGCGGTCGATCCGGCGAGCACCACCGATCTCCCGTGCTTCGTCGCGAGATTGCCCGCTACCCGCGAGGACACGGTACCGCTGAGGTAGGCCACGAAGATCAAGCTGATCAGGGACTGTGGGAGTCCGAAAGGCACGGCCTCCAAACGGAATCCGAGGTAGTTGTAGATCGCGACGAAGCCGCCCATCAGCAGGAATCCCTGGCCGTAGAGTGCCGCCATCCCCGGTTCGCGCAGGTTGACCCACAACCGACCGGGTAGGTCACGAATCTGGCTGTGCACCAATGCCGTTCGTGGCCGAGGGGCCAGCCACACGAACAGGGCCGCGGCCAGTGCCGCGATCACCGAGACCGTCAACGTGCCGATACGCCAGTTGGTGTATTCCGCAACGGGCCCCGCGACTATGCGGCCGAGCAGCCCACCCAGCGTCGTCCCCGAAACGTACGTCGCCGCCGCCAGCGCGGTGTGGTTTCGGTGCACCTCTTCGCTGAGATACGCGATCGCGATGGCCGGGAGACCGCCCAGTGCAGCACCTTCGAAGAATCGAACGACCAGCAGCACTTCGAGCGAGGGCGAGAGCGGAACCAGCAGTCCCAACGTCGTGGCGGTGAGGATCGACGCAGTCATGGCCCGGACTCGACCGATGCGGTCGGCCGCCACCGACCAGGGAATGACCGACACCGCAACGCCCACGGTCGCAAGTCCGACGGCGAGCGAGGACAGCGACGGCGTGATGTCGAGATTGGCGGCGATGAGCGGCAGGATCCCCTGCACCGAATACAGCTGAGCGAACGTCGCTACTCCGGCGAACAGCAGCGCCAGCACGAGACGGCGGTATTCGCGCGATCCCCTGGGGTGTCCCTCCCATTCGAGGACCTCGGGTTGCGTCGTAGTCATGAAGATCACGTTAGAAGTGCTCACGTTATTCGTCCAATGCATGAGAGGCAGCAAACCGATTCATCAGCGATATGATTCGACGATGCGTCGCGAAACGATCGAACTGCTGCCGCTACTGCCGACACTCGTCGCGGTGGCCGATACCGAGCACATCACCGACGCCGCCCACGTCCTGGGCGTCCCACAACCCACCGTCAGCCGTCAGGTAGCCCGTGCTTCGGCGATCCTCGGCGTCGACATCGTGGAACGACGCGGCCGCGGCATCGTGCTCACCAGCACCGGCCGAGTGTTGATTCCCTATCTTCAGCGCGCGCTGAGCGACATCGACGCCGGTATCGACGCCATGACCGAGCACGACGCCAGGGCCCGCGGCCGCATCGCAGTGGCGTTTCAGAACACCCTGGGCGAGGACGTCGTACCGGCGCTCATCCGGCAGTTCCGCGTCGACCACCCGGCCGTCACGTTCGATCTGGACCAGGGTGCGCGCGCACGCTGCCTCGACCGTCTCGAAGACGGGGTCTCGGACCTGGCATTCGTCTCCCTCAGCGCCGAGCACACCGAGAACAATTCGTTCCAGCTCTACGACGAGAGGCTGATGCTGGTGGTTCCGGCCGATCACCGCCTCGCCTCACGCAGATCGGTCGATCTCGCCGACACCGCCGACGAGAACTACATCGCGATGGGCCACGGTTTCGGCATGCGGTCGATCTGCGACGAGCTGTGGGCGGACGCCGGTTTCAGCCCGCGCATCGCATTCGAGGGGCAGGACACCCACACGGTGCGCGGCCTCGTCGGGGCCGGTCTCGGCATCGCCATACTGCCGCGAATCCGCTCGCACAGCGGTGAAGGAGGAACCGTCGACATCGGGCTCACCCAACCCGCGGCCCGTAGACGGATCGGCATGGTGTGGGATCCGCAGGCCGATTCGCCGCGTCAGGTGGCGGCATTTCGATCGATGGTGCTGCGCAGTGGTCGAACACTCGTGATTAGGTGAGTCGATGCAACTGGTTCTGGTGCGGCACGCTCTCCCGCAACGGTCGGAGACCTCGGCCGATCCCGCTCTCGCCGAGCTCGGCGTCGAACAATCTCTGCGGGTTCCGGGTGCCGTGGCCAGGTTCCCGGTCTCCCGAGTCGTGTCGAGTTCGCAACTCCGCGCTGTTCAGACGGCGCAGCCTCTTGCCGATCGGCTCGGTCTGACCGTCGAGTCCGACGAGCGTGTGGCCGAATACGATCGCGACTTCGGCGGCTACGTTCCGATCGAGTCCGCCAAAACCGAGTTCCGTGAGGCATTCGATCGCATCAAGGCCGGGCACCTTCCCGAGCAGGTCGACGAGCAGGCGTTTCGGCAGCGAGTTCTGGCCGGCGTCGCCGACATCGTGTCGGCCAGCGCACACACCGACACTGTCGCGCTCTTCGCCCACGGCGGCGTGATCAACATCCTGCTGCAGGACATTCTGCAGACCCCGAAGGTGCTCGGCTTCCCGATCGACTACTGCTCGGTGACACGTGTGCTGTTCTCCCGCAGTGGCGCCAGGTCGGTCTCCTCGGTGAACGAGACCGAGCATGTGTGGGACCTGTTGCCCCGGAACCGACAATCCACAGAGAGCTCTTAAACTCGCAGGTAGAGGGCATGAAATGCAGCGTCGACGGCCATCGAGTGGTCGGCGAGGCCGAACCTTGCAGTTAGCCTCGAACTCATCATGGGTGAATTGCGTATCTTTCGACGTCCTGCCGTTGCTCTCACTGCGCTGGCGTTTCCTCTGGTGGCGGTAGGTGCTTTTGCACTCGGCACCGGCTACGACCTCGGTGGCGAATCCACGGCGACCACCACCACCGCCGTCGCCGACACGGAGCAGGCACCGGCACCGGACCAGCAGACGGCCGATCCTCTGGCCGCGGCCCGGACCAGCCTCAACAGCGCATCTCTGCCCATCACGTTTCTCTCCAGCGGTATCGGTCAGCTGACCGAGGGCGGAACGCAGCTCAACGACGGCGTCGGGCAGCTCGCCGACGGCATCACCCAGGCTCACGACGGAACGATTCAGCTCGCCGACGGGTTCGGGCAGTATCGCGACGGCATCGGTCAGCTCGGTGACGGCGCGTCTCAGATCAGCGGTGGCGTCGACCAGGTCGTCGACCAACTCGCCGGATTCGGGGCGCTGCAGGCCGATTTCACCGCCAAACTCGCCGCCACCGCGGACCAGGTCGATCGCTTCCCGCACCCGGGATCCGACGCCATCTCCGGCGAGATCCGGGGCGTCATCGACACCCTGAACACGCAGGCCTTCGGCCCCGACACTCTCGCCCAGCTGCAGACCCTCAAAGGTGGTGCTCAGCAGCTGTCCTCCGAGCTCAACGACCCGAACAGTCAGTTCCTCGGGGCCACCGCTCAGCTCGGCGACGCCACGGTGCAGTTGCGGGACGGACTCGGCCAGCTCGACGACGGAGGCCAGCAGCTCAAGGCAGGTACCGATCAGCTCGTGACGTCGGTCGAGCCGGTCGAGGGCATCGTCAACGGCATTGCCACCAACGTGCGCGACGCCTCCGCGGCACTTCCGCAGGGAACCGCTGCCACCACCGACGACGGGGCCGCGGAGCAAAATCTCGTGGCCACGACAACGTCCGGCGGTGCCGGTGCCACCCCGTATCTGATCGCCGCGCTGGTGGCTCTCGGAGCACTGGGGTGCGTCAGTCTCGTTCGAGTACTCGGCAGGGACAGCAACCCACGATTGCTCTCGGTGGTCGCGGCCGTCGCTGCCGTCGGCATCAGCGCAGCCGTCGCCTTCGCTTTCGCCACCGATGCAGCCCTCGGACCGGTGCTGGGTGCAGGCGCGTTCCTGATCGTCTCGGCCGCGGCCTACCTCGCCGCAGCGGGAGCGATTCAACGGGTGCTCGGTGCCGTGGTCGGCCAGATCGTCAACGTCCTCGCCCTCGTGGTGCAGGTCGTCGTCTGCGGCTTCGCATACGCATCGACTGCGCCCATCTGGGGCGATCTGGCGGTGTTCATGCCGATGAGTTACACCGCGGCCGGTGCCCGCATCATCGCGTCGGGCGAGATGAGCGGGACCGGCTGGCTCGCGATCGGTGCCACGGCGGCCTTGCTGGCCGTCTCGGCGCTGGTGTACGCGAGCGCGCGGGGAGACTCAGCCGACGGGTCGGAGCGGATGGATGGCGGGCGGAGCCGCGAGATGGGCACCGAACTCGCTTAACGCCTGCTGCAGATGCGGGGTCTGCATGTGACCGTCGAGGTCCTCCTGCGACTTCCACACCTCGATGGTGATGAACGTACCCGGCTCGATCGCCGACTCGAACAGTTCGTAGGAGACGTTCCCGTCTTCCTTCCGTGATTCGGCGACGAGGGCCGCGAGGCCGTCGCGCACGGCGTCGATGGCATCCGGCTTGGCGATGATCGTGGCGACGACCTTCAGATCGTTGGTCATGAGGTGATGTTTCCTTCGTTCGGCGAGAGAGCTCTTCGTCACCGAACGTACTCCCGACCCACCTAAGCTGAGGTGTCCATTCGGGAAGGGAAGTCACAGTGAGCCAGACGGCAACCGACCAGCGCGCCACCGGGAAGGATTGGCTCGGCCTCGCGGTGCTGGTGGTGCCGATTCTCGTCGTGTCGATGGACATGTCGGTGCTGTATCTGGCCCTGCCGTTCATGACGGCCGATCTAGAACCCACCGGCAACCAGACGCTGTGGATTCTCGACATCTACGGCTTTCTGCTCGCCGGGCTGCTCATCACCATGGGCTCTCTGGGCGATCGGATCGGCCGACGCACCCTGTTGATGATCGGTGCCGTCGTCTTCGGCATCGCCTCGTTGGCCGCGACGTTCTCCACCTCCCCCGAAATGCTTCTTGCTGCGCGCGCTCTGCTGGGAATCGGCGGTGCTACCATTGCTCCGAGCACATTGTCGTTGATACGCAACATGTTTCACGATCCCACTCAACGCAAGGAAGCCATCGGCCTGTGGACCGCCGGTTTCGCGGGCGGTGCCGCGGTGGGGCCTGTCATCGGGGGTGTTCTGCTCGAGCACTTCTGGTGGGGTTCGGTGTTCCTGATCAACATCCCCATCATGGTGGTGCTCTTCGTTGCTGCCCCACTCCTGGTCCCCGAGTTCAAGGACACCGACCCCGGCAAATTCGACCCGATCAGCGTGGTCCTCGCGATCTCCTCGATGCTCTCGATCGTCTTCACCATCAAGCACGGCGCGCAGGAAGGGATCGACGTAGCAACGGTCACCACAGCCCTCGCCGGACTCACGCTCGGTGCGATGTTCGTCATCCGGCAACGCAAGGCCGCCAATCCACTGATCGACGTCACGCTGTTTGCCGAACGTGCCTTCAGCGCAGCGGTCGTGGTGCAATTCCTGGTCATCTTCGCCATGACCGGATTCAGTCTCTTCGCCTCGCAGTACCTTCAGCTGGTCGTCGGGCTGGGGCCGCTCGAAGCAGGTCTGTGGCTCCTCGTTCCGGCTGTCGCCGCCGCGGCCGGTGCCGTGCTCGCACCGACGCTGAGCAAGGTGATCCGGACCGGCACCATCATTGCGGGCGGCCTGCTGTTCATCGCCATCGGTTGCACGGCAATGGCATTCGTCAGCGCCGACTCAGGACTGCCGCTACTGCTCACCGGCATGGCCGTGCTGACCTTCGGAATCGGCGCGGCCTCGACGCTCAACTCCGACATCGTGCTCACCGCAGCGGCTCCCGAAAAGGCCGGTGCCGCATCGGCATTGTCCGAAACCGGAGCCGAACTGGGCGGCGCCGTCGGCATCGCGATCCTCGGCACGATCGGCAGCACCGTCTACCGACACCGCATGGACGACGCCATCCCCGCTGGGACCCCTGCCGAGATCGCCGATCCCGCACGGGAAACCATCGGCGGTGCCATCGCCGTGGCAGACTACCTGCCGGAGCCGTTCTCCTCGCAACTGACTGCTGTCGCGAACTCGTCCTTCATCGACGGTTTCAACCTTGCGTCGGGCGCGAGCGCCGGCCTGATGGCCGTCAGTGCCGTCACCGTCTTCGTGCTGCTACGCCGTCAGACCGCGTCGGCGAGATAGCGTGCCAGCCACCGCGTCGCGGACTGGCCGTTTCCGACGTCGTAGCTCTGGTACTCCTGGTGGATGCCGGAGCGGTAGAACGCCTCGATCTCACGCTGGCGCTGAGCGTTCGCCTGATCGGACAGCTGGCCCTGTAACACCGGCAGACCACCGGCTGCTGCGAGATCCGCGATCAGCGACTGCGCTTCCTGCGAGTACTGATCGGCGACGTTCGGCGCAGGATTGGACGAGACGGCCAGGAAGCCGGCCAGGCGCGCGACGTAATCGTCCTTGGGCGTCGAGCAGTACAGATCGCCGACGGCACAGAAGGTGCGCACCACGGGGCTGACGTAGCCGAATCCGCCCACCCGAGGTCCGCCGACACCGGTTCCGACCACGGCCGGCCCCACCAGAGCATCGCTGTCGGAGCGCTTCGGGTCGGAGATCAAGCCCACCGCCACCACCTTGTCCGCGGGCACCACGCCCACGCCGGTACCGATGGCCGCGGCGAGATCACCTGCCGCGTCGGCTCCCTGGCTGTAGCCGATGATGCCGAGTTTCGTTGCGCCACAACGATCGGCCATGGCCTTCAGCATCCCGCCCGCATTGGCGACGGCCTCGGCACGGGACTGCCCGTACACCTCGCCCTCCCACGGGAACGCGGTGGCGGGATACGAGACGTAGTCGGTACGGATGCCGCTACCGAGACGATCGGTGACGTCGGTGAGCATCCCCGGCTTCGGCGCGGCACCCGAACTGGTCTCCCACGTGCCCGGAATGGCCACGACGTACATCGTCGGGCAATCGGCTGGGTCTGCGGCGGCAGGCGATGCCGCTCCGACAACCAGACCGGACGCAACAGCTGCAGCGACGCCGATACCGGCGCAGATCTTCTTGACACTCATGGGGAGGGGGCCTCACTGGTCATCGAACGCTTCGTTGTTCGATCCCGACAATGCCAGGGGCCTGTGACCATCAGATGCCTACATGGTTAACGGACGTAACCGTCCGTCACACGGTTCGGCCGCCCACCCCCCGGGATCAATGTGAGTTTCAGTCGGTCCGACTGCAACAAAGCCACATTGATCCCGACGGGGGTCTGCGGGAAAGCTACCGCGACCTACCGCTGCGGTGCCTGGGTGGGCACGATCGGCGACGGCAGTGCGGTCGCACCCTGCAGGAACGTGTCGACGGCGGCCGCGCAGGAGCGGCCCTCGGCGATTGCCCACACGATGAGCGACTGGCCGCGGCCCATGTCACCGGCAACGAACACGCCGGGGACGTTGGTGACCCACTCGTTGGTGCGCTCGACGTTGCCGCGCTGGTTGAAGTCGACGCCCAGGTCGGTCAGTAGACCGCCCTTGTCGGGTCCGACGAATCCCATCGCGAGCAGCACCAGGTCGGCTTCGAGGGTGAATTCGCTGCCCTCGACCTTCTCGAACTTGCCGGCCTTGAACTCGACCTCGCAGGCTTCGAGTGCGGTGACCTTGCCGTCTTCGCCGACGAAACGCTCGGTGTTGACGGAAAAGACGCGTTCGCCACCCTCCTCGTGTGCCGAGGGCAAGAAGGTCGTCATCATCGGCGGCGGAGACACCGGTGCCGACTGCCTCGGGACCTCGCACCGTCAGGGTGCCGAGAGCGTGCACCAGTTCGAGATCATGGCCCGGCCGCCCGAGGAGCGTGCGACGTCCACGCCGTGGCCTACGTACCCGCTGATGTACCGGGTTGCCTCGGCACACGAGGAGGGTGGCGAACGCGTCTTTTCCGTCAACACCGAGCGTTTCGTCGGCGAAGACGGCAAGGTCACCGCACTCGAAGCCTGCGAGG
>NZ_NOZF01000084.1:0-40928 GCF_002258565.1 Rhodococcus sp. 05-2254-6 | reverse complement strand
GGCGATGTCCAGGTTCGGCAGCCAGTCCGCTCCTCGTACGGTTCGGCCGAGCACCTCCTGGACGTTCTCGCCGGTCAATCCATCGCTGTATACCTCCTCGAGCAACGTGCGTACCATTTCGGCATGCACGTGCCCGGCCTGCGCCGAGTCCGAGCGGCCCAACGATTCGACGGCATCGTCGAACGCGACCGAATTCTGCGAGGCGACAGCAGCCAGCGCGTCGTTCGTGGCATCGGCGATGCGCCGAACTTCGGCGGGCCACTCGGCAGGCCAGGTGACGGGCATACGACTCGGGGGAGTCGACACGGGGGAGGAGTCGGTCATGACAGAAGTGTCTCATCGGACACCGTCACGGTTCCCTTTATCTGTTACCGGTGTTTATACTAAGTCTCGCACTGTGGCATCGGCCACACCTGCGAACGTGGAGGAGGTATACAGCGATGGATTGACCGGCGAGAACGTCCAGGAGGTGCTCGGCCGAACCGTACGAGGAGCGGACTGGCTGCCGAACCTGGACATCGCCGGGTTCGTCGAGGTGCTCACCGGAGCGCTGGGGGTGTCCGACGTCGAAGAGCAGTCGCGAGTGAGGCCGCGTCTCGCACATGCGTTGCTGGTGGTCGCAGACCTGCTCGCGGTGCGCCGTGGCCGAGCCGAGACCTATCTGCGGTACGCACTGGCCGAGGTGCGCCGCGCCGAGACGATCGAGATGCCCTAGTTCGCGCGGACCAGGGACTGCTGTTCATCGAAGGTGGGTGACTGCGGCGTATGTCGATGTGGTTGAGCGAACCACGCGACTTCTCGATCGAAACGGCCAGTTTTACGAGCTATGTAGAGTTTAACAAGATTTGTTAAAGTAGGTTCAGGTTGTCTATTTGGGGGATGAACAGTGGACCGTCGGCGAAACCCGTATACGCCCAACGCTGGCGCGCCACCGCGTTATTTGGCGGGTCGCGAGGTGGAGCTCGATGACTTTCGAACCCTGCTCTATCGGTTGCGGAGGGGCTATTCCGAGCAGTCGCTGATCGTCACTGGCCTGCGTGGCGTCGGCAAGACTGTTTTGCTTGGTCGGTATCGCGAAATAGCTGAGGATGAGGGCTGGGTTGCAGTCGAAGCCGAGGTATCGAAGAGCACCGCATTCGGTCCGCAGATTGCCAGCCTGGCCCGGCGCGCTTTGTTGCAAACGTCACCTAGGGCGAAGTGGAACGACCGTATTCACAGATCGGCCGCGGTGCTCAAGTCGTTCTCGCTGTCGATCCAGCCGGATGGATCACTGAATATTGGTTTGGACGTCGATCCAGCTGCTGGACAGGCCGACACGGGAAACCTGAATGACGACCTCGCTGATGTCTTCGAGGCAGTCGGGTTGGCCGCTCGGGAGAGCGACAGTGGGGTGGTATTCCTTTTCGACGAGATTCAATTTCTGTCGAAGGGTGAGCTGGAAGCGTTGATCGGTGCCGTCCACAGAACTGTCCAGCGGGAGCTTCCGATCACCTTTGCAGGTGCCGGTCTGCCGCAGCTTCCGGGTTTGGCAGGTGATGCCAAGTCCTATGCTGAGCGGCTGTTCCGATTCCCGTCTATCGGTGAGCTACCCGGGCCGGAAGCGATCGCGGCCCTGACCGAACCAGCGAAGCTGGAAGGCGTCGAGTACGACGTCGGAGCCATAGACAAGATCCTGCACTACACCGAAGGGTATCCTTACTTTATCCAGGAATTCGGGAGAGCAGTGTGGAACTTGGCCGAGGGTCCGAGGATCACGGAAGCTGACGCGGTCGCTGCTGCCGATCTTGTCGATGATGAACTCGACGACAGCTTCTTCCGGACACGTGTTCAGCGCTGTACGAAGGAAGAGCTTCGCTATATGCGGGCTATGGCCGAGCTTGGACCGAAGGAACAAAAGGCCGTCGACGTGGCGCTCCTCCTGCAAAAGCAATCGGAACAGGTGTCGCCGCTGCGCTCACGGTTGATCAACAAGGGTTTGCTGTACACCCCGAATTACGGTTACGCGAAGTTCACCGTTCCCCAGTTCGATCGATTCATGCGCCGATACATGCCGGAGATCGACGGGCAACCTCCGACCTGAGTGTTGGTTTCGCTAGCGAGATCTTCGCCTGTCTTGCATACGCGCTAGAACGCCCGAGAAAGCGCTACCGATGCAGAATGTTCGCTCCGGCGACGACGGCTCGCACGGCCGACAGGTGTGCGTCGGGATCCATGCCCATCGACCATTCGCGGCGACCGTCGTGCTCGGCGAGGACGAAGGTGGCGGTCTCGTCGCCGATGATCTGCTGGTGGAACGAGAGGATCTCGATGCGGAATCCGGCGTCGTGGAGCATCGACGTCAATGCCTCGATCGGCCCGTAAGTCGTTGCCGCACAGGCGATGATCGTATCGCCGACGCCGAAGGTCGCGTCGAAAGCAGTCCTCCCGCCAGTTGCACTGTCGGCCGTCCATGACCCCAGCCGAAGAGGCCCGGTGCTGGGCGAGAAGCGGTCGGTGAAGTTCGTCCACGACATGTGTTGCCAGGTGATCTCGTCGCGCATCGTGCGCGGCAGGGCACAACCGAAACGGGCGTGGAACGGATCTGTGGCGAGAGTGGAAGCAAATGCATTCATGAGGATGGTCCTGGCGAATGTGAAGGGAGGACCGAGAGAGCACAACGACCCGCAGCGAGGGGTCGGTCCGAATCAGACCCCGCTACGGCGGCGTACTACGAGAATGCGCTTCACACCCCAGAAAGTAGTCCTCCGTCGCAGTCGCGCGCAAGTATCGAGTGAATACAGATCTCTAGGACACGAACTAGATGTCCGCATATATCGCACGATTCGTTGTAACTTTGGCCCCATGGACCCCGTGCGTAACCCCTACGCCCCCGGCGCCGGCCAGCGCCCACCCGAGCTCGCAGGCCGAAAGAAGCAGCTCGACGCCTTCGACGTCGTACTCGAACGCATCACCCGCGGCCGGCCGGAACGCAGCGTCGTTCTCACCGGGCTGCGAGGCGTCGGGAAGACGGTATTGCTCAACCAACTCCGATCCGCGGCGATCGCCCGCGGCTGGGGCACCGGCAAGATCGAGGCTCGGCCCGACCAGGAATTGCGTCGACCGCTGTCGTCTGCGCTGCACATGGCGGTCCGCGGGATTGCGGCATCGCATCGCGATCCCGAACGCGTCGACGAGTTCCTCGGCGTCCTCAAGGCCTTCGCCCTACGCGCCACCGCGGACAAGGGCATGCGGGAGCGGTGGCAGCCCGGCATCGACGTCCCGGCGAAGACGGGCCGCGCCGACTCCGGCGACATCGAGATCGACCTCGTGGAACTGCTGCTCGACGCCTCCGCGCTGGCCGGCGACGTGGGCGTGGGCATCGCCATCTTCATCGACGAGATGCAGGATCTGGGTGCCGCGGACATCTCCGCGTTGTGTGCGGCCTGTCACGAGCTCAGTCAGGACACCGCGCCGCTGATCATCGTCGGGGCCGGGCTGCCACACCTACCTGCGGTGTTGTCGGCATCCAAGAGTTACTCCGAGCGCCTGTTCAGTTACCACCGGATCGGCCGACTGGAACGAGCCGCGGCCGACCTCGCGTTGATCGCTCCGGCCGACCGCGAGGACGTCGAATTCACCCCCGACGCGCTCGACGCGCTGTATGCGGCCGCCGACGGCTACCCGTACTTCGTCCAGGCCTACGGCAAGGCGACGTGGGATCTCGCGGCCGACACCCCGATCACCGTCGAGGACGTGCGCGTCGCCGCTCCGACGGCGGAGGAGGAATTGGCCGTCGGATTCTTCGGTTCTCGCTACGAGCGTGCGACGCCTGCCGAGCGTGAATACATGCGTGCGATGGCCGAACTGTCCGTGGACGACGGCTCGGTGCCGACCTCGGCCGTGGCGACCGAACTGAAGCGCAAGCCGGCATCGCTGTCCCCGGCCCGCGACGGACTGATCAAGAAGGGTCTGATCTATTCGGCCGAGCGCGGCACTATCGCGTTCACGGTGCCGCACTTCGGTCGCTACCTGCGGGCACAGACCGACGAACCTGCGGCGGTGTGAACTATCGGTACGCCTCAGCGCGCTCGACGCACAGTTGCTCGAGTTTCCGCACTGCCTTGGGGTCGGAGTGATCGACGTTGACGAGCTCGGCGTCACCGTCGTAGAAGTCGATCAGTCGCTGATCCATCACCTTGCGCCACAACGGCGGAACCAGCGCGCAGAAGATCATCACGGCATAGCCGGCCGGTAGCTGCGGGGACTCGTCGACGGTGCGCAGTGCCTGGTAGCGGCGCACCGGATTCGCGTGATGGTCGCTGTGCCGTTGCAGGTGGTAGAGAAACAGGTTGCTCCACAGGTGGTCGCTGTTCCAACTGTCGCGGTGGGTCGGTTTGCCGTATCGACCGCTCTTGCGCTTCTGCCGCAGCAGCCCGTAGTGCTCGAGGTAGTTGGCTGCCTCGTAGAGGACGATCGCGATCGCAGCCTGCAGGAACAGATACGGCACGGTCACCACACCGAAGACGGCGATCAGCACGCCGAACAGCACAACGCTCATGGCCGCGGCATTGAACAGGTTGTTTCGGTACGACCAGGGAGACAGGCCCTGGCGGGCGAGGCGTCGAGTCTCGAGCTCCCAGGCCGAGCGCAGGCCGTGCACGATCGTGCGCGGCAAAAACTTCCAGAACGACTCGCCGAACTTCGCCGACGCCGGATCCTCCGGGGTGGCGACGCGGAGGTGGTGGCCGTGATTGTGCTCGACGTAGAAGTGGCCGTACAGGGACTGTGCCAGTGTCACCTTCGACAGCCATCGCTCCAGACGCTCACGTTTGTGGCCCAGCTCGTGCGCGGCGTTGATGCCGACCCCACCGACGATGCCGACGGTGATGGCCAGGCCGATCCGCTCCGGAACTCCCAGCGGGCCGTGCGCCCAGAGATAGCAGGCCGCAACGAGTCCCGCGTACTGCAACGGCAGGAACAGATAGACGCACCAGCGGTAGTACGGATCCTTCTCGAGCGCGGCGATCGCCTCGTCCGGGGGATTGCTGCGGTCCACTCCGGCGAACCTGTCCACCAATGGCAGTGCGACACCCATGATCATCAGGCCGAGGGTCCAGAACGCACCGGGGCCGAGAAGGGTCACCAGACCCCAGGCCAGGAACGGGCTGAGAGGAATCGTCAGCCCCAGCGGCCACAGGTAGCGCTTGGGGTCGCGCCACCGCGGCGACGTGCTCGTGGCGGACTCATCACGCATTCTGGATTCTTCACTCCTGAGTCCTGGTCGGTGCCGTGCCCCGAGGTGCGGGGACAAACGGTAGTGGCGTGTCACAACTACATCGCCCGTTCCACCAGGATAGTTACCCAAGCAAATTTTGCAGGTTCTCCGATGGGCCGTCGAATGCCCCGCTGCCCTTGTACGGTGACCGGATGAAGCATGTCGAGTCGTCGTTCGTCGGAGTTCACGGAACCCGAATCGTCTACGACGTCTGGACCCCCGAGACCACGTCGACCGGGATTGTGGTGCTCGCCCACGGCCTGGCCGAGCACGCGGGTCGGTACCGGCACGTCATCGAACGGCTGGGCGCGCTCGGCCTCGCCGTCTACGCGCCCGACCACCGCGGACACGGCCGATCCGGTGGCAAACGGGTGTCACTGGACAAGTGGTCCGACTTCACCGACGACCTGCACACGCTGTTCGGCATCGCAGCTGCCGAGCATCCGAATCAGCGCACCTTCCTGCTCGGCCACAGCATGGGCGGTGCCATCGCACTGTCCTACGCCCTCGACCATCAGGCCGATCTCGACGGTCTGATGCTGTCCGGCCCTGCCGTCGTCCCCAGCGTCGGGCAACCGAAAGCACTGGTGGCGGTCGGTAAGCTCCTCGGACGCTTCGTACCGGCCGCCCCTGTGCTCAAGCTCGATCCCACTCTCGTCTCCCGCGACAAGGACGTCGTCGACGCCTATGTCGCCGACCCGTTGGGCTACCACGGCAGCGTCTCGGCTGGTCTGGCCGCGGCGATGCTGGGCGTCGGGGACGCGTTCCCTGCTCGCCTGCCGTCGCTGACGATTCCCGTGCTGCTCCAGCACGGGACGGCGGACCGCTTGGCCGACGTCTCGGGCAGTGAGCTCATCGCCGAGCTCGCCGGATCCGACGACCTGACCCTGAAAACGTACGACGGGCTGTTCCACGAAGTGTTCAACGAACCGGAAAAGGAGCGCGTACTCGACGATCTCATCGACTGGCTGCGTCCACGTGTACACACCGGCGCTGTAAGTTCCTGACGGATCTTTTCGAAGAAGGGGTACGACCATGACCAGGCGAGCACTCGTATTGGGCGGCGGCGGAGTCGCAGGCATTGCGTGGCAGACGGGTGTCCTACTGGGATTGGCAGAAGCCGGAGCCGACGTCAGCGACGCCGAGATGCTGTTGGGGACCTCGGCCGGGTCCTCGGTCGCAGCCCAGATCTCGAGCGGAGCCGCCTTGACCGAGCTGTTCGAGCGGCAGGCAGACGAAGCGAAGCAGGACCACGAACCGCATGCCGACTCGACCATCGACGAACTGGTCTCCATGTTGGCTCGGGCTGCCCAGAACTCCGACGGCAGTGCCATCGACACGCGCAGGCGTATCGGCACCGAGGCGCTGTCGGCCTCGACGATCAGCGAGCGTGAGCGCAGGGCCATCATCGAACGACGGTTACCGTCGCACTCCTGGCCGAACCGCGATCTGCGGATCGTCACGGTCGACGCGGTGAGCGGTCGGCATCGGGTTCTCGATCGTGGCTCGGGCGTTCAGCTGGTCGATGCGGTGGCCGCGAGCTGCGCCATCCCGGGAATGTGGCCGCCGGTGACGATCGGTGATCATCGTTACGTCGACGGTGGTATCCGCGCCAGCGAAAATGCGGATCTGGCAGTCGGTTTCGAGAAGGTACTGGTGTTCAGGGTCGGTGCACTCGACCTCGAGCACGATCCGTTCGACATCGAACGGGAGCGGCTGGTCAAGGGCGGCTCGAAGGTGGAAGTGATTGCCCCCGACGCAGATTCGGCGGCCGCGATCGGCCCCGATGCCACCGACATCGCGGTCCGATCGGCTGCGGCCGTTGCCGGACGGGCGCAGGGCAATGCCATCGCCGAGCGTATTGCCGAGTTCTGGGTCTAGAGAACCTCTCTATCCGAACAGTGCGGCGCCGTTGCCCCAGCACACTGCACGAACCCAGTCGTCTCCCAGGTCGAGTCGGCGCACCGCCTGCAGGGCATGCAGATACGGGTACGGGATGTTCGGATAGTCGCTGCCGAACAGAATGCGATCCTGCAGGTCGACCAGCCGGGGCAGTTCGTGTTTCGGAAACGGTGCGCTCGCCTCGGAGAAGTCGGTGAACGACATCGTGGTGTCGAGTCGCACGTTCCGGAAGCGATCGGCCAGATCGAGGAAGTCGCCGTACTCCGGCATCCCCATGTGCGCGATGATCAACGGGAGTTCGGGAAACCGTTGCAGCAGTGCCGCAATCGGCTCCGGGCCGGTATGGGTGCCGGGAGCCGGGCCGGACCCGCAGTGGATCACCACGGGTACCTGCGCGTCCGAGAGTGCGCCCCAGACGCCGTCGAGCAGCGGATCGTTCGGTGAATAGTTCCCGACCTGAATGTGCGACTTGAAGATTCGGGCACCGCTCGTCAACGCCTGCTCGACGTACCCGGTGACACCGTCCTCGGGGTAGAAGGTCGCGGTGTGCAGGCAGTCGGGGGTGCGCGCCGCGAAATCTGCTGCCCAGGAATTGAGCCAGGCTGCCATCGCCGGCTTGTGCGGGTAGATCATCGACGTGAAGTGCCGGACTCCGAACCCCCGAATGACCTCGAGCCGTTGCTCTTCGGCGAACCGGTAGGAGATGGGCCAGACGCTGCCGGTCAGCGGCCCGGCGCTGTCGAAGTAACTCCACACCTTGTCCATCACGTTCTTCGGCATGAAGTGCGTGTGGACGTCGAACAGTCCCGGCAGCGACAGTTCGGTCCAGAAAGCGACGATGTGTTCGGTCTCGTCTGCGAGTGCGGCGTCGGAGCGGGGTGGCTCAGTGTGCGACATGAGCGTCGAACCACTCGAGCGTCTTGCCCCAGGCGTCGGCGGCGGCGTCGGCGTCGAACACGGCGGGGCGGTCGTTGCAGTGGAACCCGTGCTTGCCGTGCTCGTAGCGGGTGATCTCCGTGTCGACCGGCGCCGTCGCGGTGATCTCGCGCAGCGTCTCGACTTCCTGAACGGGGATGCCCTCGTCCAGATCCCCGAAGAATCCGTGCCAGGGCGTCTGCAGTGCGTCGCCCACCGACGCCATTGCGGGGTAACCGAAGCGGCCCTCGGCGATTCCGCCGCCGTAGAACGTCGCTGCCGCACCGAGTTGCCGTCGAACAGCGGTGTGGAACGCGACGGTGCCACCCATGCAGAAGCCGACGATCGCGACGGACGACGGCTCGAATCCGAGCTCGGCGAGCGCACTCGCCGCCGCGTCCACGTCGGAGTCCACCTCGTCCGCCTGCAGCCGCCCGATTGCCGCCATCGCCGAATCCATGTCCGAGTACGACAACACGGTCACACCCTCCTGTCGGTGGAACAGGTGCGGTGCGACCGCGACCCAACCGGCGGCGGCGAGGCGGTTGCAGACGTCGACGATGTGATCGGTGACGCCGAAGGCTTCCTGGATGACGATGACGCCGCCGCGGGCATCCCCGTCGGGACGGACGACGGTGAGGGGAGTGGTGTTCATCCGTCGATTGGAGCACACCACCAGGAGTGGAGCCTGCGGAACGACCCAGCAGGCAGGAGTGGATGCCGGTAGCGACGGTGATTGCTGCAGTTTTGTACGGTGGCGTGCAGGGAACGATCCCGACCGAGAGGACAACTCATGCGCGCGGTACAGATCTCCAGCCTCGACGGACCCGACTCGGTGAGTGTGGTGGACATCGACGAGCCTGCTGCGCGCGACGGGTCGGTGGTCATCGAGGTCCATGCCGCCGGCGTCGCTTTTCCCGATGCGTTGCTCACTCGCGGGCTCTACCAGTACAAGCCCGAGTTGCCGTTCGTCCCCGGCAGCGAGATCGCCGGCATCGTTCGGTCGGCTCCGCCGGAGTCCGGCTTCTCCGCCGGTGATCGAGTAGCGGCCCTGACGGGACTGAGCGACGGTATGGCCGAGGTCGCCGTCGTATCCCCGGACACGGTGTTCGCGCTGCCGGAGTCGGTGTCGCTCTCCGCAGGCGCTGGGCTGTTGTTCAATGACCTGACGGTGCACTTCGCGCTCCGGGAACGTGGCCGGTTGGCACCGGGCGAGACGGTTCTGGTGCACGGCGCAGCAGGGGGCATCGGAACCTCCGCGCTGCGAATGGCTCCGGTGCTCGGGGCATCTCGCGTGATCGCTGTGGTGAGCTCGGAGGCCAAGGCCGACATCGCACGATCCGCCGGAGCCACCGACGTCGTTCTCGTCGACGGCTGGAAGGACGCGGTGAAGGAACTGACCGGCGGCCGTGGCGTCGACATCGTCGTCGATCCGGTGGGTGGTGACCGGTTCACCGACAGCATTCGCTCGCTCGCGCCCTCGGGCCGAATCCTGGTGCTGGGCTTCACCGGTGGTGAGATCCCGACGGTCAAGGTAAATCGACTGCTGCTCAACAACGTCGACGTCGTCGGCGTCGGTTGGGGTGCGTGGTGGATGACGCGCCCGGGCTACCTCGCCACCCAGTGGTCCGAGATCGAACCGCTCCTCGCCGACGGATCGCTCAGTGCGCCGGAGCCGTCGGTGTTCCCGGCCGCAGACGCTGCCTCGGCCATTGCGTCACTGGAAAACCGTACTGCGGCAGGCAAAGTGGTGCTGGACTTCACCCACTGATGCTGGGTCGAGCTGCCGGGTCACTCCGGCAGTTCGACGCCTCGCGCCTCGGCCAGTGCCGCGATCTCGGCGGGAAAGACGTTCTTGAACACGAACGGGTCGGTACCCAGGGCCCAGTTCGGTGCCAGTTCGATGGCGTATCTCTCGAAGTAGCCGAGTTGCTTGGCCACCAGGATCAATTCTTCCGGGCTCGACGTCTTGTACTGCTTGCCCATGTTCACCAGCGCTCGAATGAAGTCGGCCAGGCTGAAGTGCGCGAGCGTTGCCGAGAGCATCGGAGCGAACACCGACTGCAGGATCGCCCCGACCTCGGCGTCCGAACCCATCTGCGGCGCAACGATTCCCAGCCGCTTGACGGTACCGGCCAGTCGGGTGAAGTCGCCGTCGATCACGGTGGCGTGGAACAGGTCGAGCAGTAGCGCGCGCCACTGCTCGTCCACCTCGCCCATGACTCCGAAGTCGAGGAACGCCACCCTGCCGTCGTCGAGAACCCAGACGTTGCCCGCATGCACGTCGCCGTGGAACAGGCCGTGCAGCACAAGGGCTTCCATCCAGACCTTGGCTGCGCGACGAACGATGAGCTCGGACTGATCCCCCGGCTCGTAGCGGTCGAGTGGGGAGCCGTGCATGCGCTCCATGCAGATGACGCGCCCGCCGCAGTAGTCCAGGAACACCTCGGGCGCGGTGACGTGGGCGTTGTCGCCGAATGCGCCGATGGCCGCGCGAAAGCTGGCCTGTCGCTTGGCTTCCACGGCGCTGTCGAGTTCGGCGAAGGTGGCGGCGTGCAGGTCGACGATGATCGCCGACGCGTTGGCCGTGGCGAAGAACGGAATGAACTTCTCGAGTCCGCGGGCGATGAGGTACGCGATACGCAGGTCGATCTTCATGCGGTGATAGATGCCTCGCCGCTGTACCTTCATGACCACTTCGCGGCCGTCGTCACGGCGCACACACAGATGCACCTGAGCGACCGAGGCGGACGAGAGCGGCACGTCGTCGAACGAGGAGAACAGGTCGTCGATTCCGCGGCCCAGATCGGCCTCGATCACCGCTCGCGCCTGCGACCCGGGAAACGGTGGCACCTCGTCGAGGCAGCGCAGGCAGGTGTCGGCGAGGACCTTGGGGAACAGCCCGGGCGAGGATCCCATCAGCTGCCCGACCTTGACGAAGGTGGGGCCGAGAACGAAGAAGGCGTCGACGACGGCCTCCGAGGCGTGCAGCGGCCACCCGCGCCGTGGCGCGCGCACCCAGCGGCCGACCGCGACGACCTGGAAGTACGCCAATACTGTCCCGATGACGATGAGTCGCAGCAGTTCTCGTATTCCGAACGTCTTCAGCTGGGGTGCGGGCTTGGGATTCATACGTGCACCCCCACTGGCACGCGCGCTGCCGAGGCTTCCAGGCGCGCCAACAATCGATCGAACCGCGTCGCATCGTCCGAGGCGCGTGAGAGCACCAGTGCGCCCTGAATTCCGGCCACGATCTCCTCGGCCAGTTCGGCTGCCGATTCGCCGTGTCCCAGGCGACTCAGTACCGGGGTGAGCGCGTCGATCCAGTGGGTGAAATGGGCTGCGACGCGTCCCGAGAACACAGCACGTTCGAGACCGAGTGTGAATGCGCCGAACAGGCACACCAGACGATTGGACCGGAAGTATCGCGCGGTCTGCTCGAACATCTCATGCGTCGTCGACGCGGGATCGGTGCCCTGTCGCAACGGCTCGAACACGTTGTGGTGGAACCACTGCTCCACGTCGTCGAGGACGGCTTCGGCCATCTCCTGCTTTCCGCGCGGAAAGTAGTGGTAGAGACTGCCTTTCCCCAGGCCGGTCTGTTTGCTGATGACCGCGAGGGAGGAACCGTCGAACCCATGGTCGCGGAACACCCCTGCGAGTATCGGCACCACGTCGTGGCGATCGCTCATGAGCCGGTACTGTACCAATCGGTACACGCCAGGTGTATCGGGGCTCCGGGAGTGGACGTGCAGCTGTGAAGAGAACGACCGTCCTGGCCGCCGGGGCTTTCCTCGTCGGTGGGGTGACCTATCTGGCCGCCGAAGCCGTCGCCGCACTCGGTTGGACGGACCGACCGTACAGCTACGCTCGCAACAACATCAGTGATCTCGGAATCCCCGACATCTCGCCGCTGCACGCGGTGATGAACACCGGCTTCGTCGTGGACGGCACGTTGTTCGTCCTGGCGGGACTGGGACTGTCGGTGCTCTTCGAGGGCCGGGCGCGGTGGATCGTCGCCGGCACCTCCGTTGTGCACGGTGTCGGCAGCATCGTCGTCGGGCTCGCCCACGCCTCGGTGGACGGGGCATCGACGCCCCATGCGGTGGGTGCAGGCATGGCGATCGTCGGCGGCAACCTGGTGTTGCTGGCGGCAGGACGGTACGGCGGCCGCGTCGGCGCGCCGCGCTGGTACACCGTGGGCAGTGCGACTGCCGGCGTGGCCGGTCTGGTGGGGCTGACCCTGTTTCTCGCCGACACCGGAATCCTCGGCGGCGGAACCTTCGAGCGCATCTCGGTCTACACCATCATCGGATGGGAGATCGTCACCGGCGCAACGATTCTGGTCAAGCGCCGCCTACCCGAACTCGGGTGACTCCTTGGCGAGAAAGGCGCGCACGCCCTCCCTGCCGTCCGCCGACTCGAACGCCTCCTCGAACACCGGCAATGCCCGTTGCGCCGGTAGGCCGGGGGACTCGCCGAACGTGAGAGCGAGGGCACGCTTGTTCGCTCGAACGGCAGAGCGGGACTTGTGCGCCAGCGCCTGCGCCAAGCCCAGTGCCACCGACAACGACTCTCCGCGTGGAGCGACCCGATTGATCAGACCCCACTCCAGTGCAGTCTCGGCCGAGATCGGCTCGCCGAGTAACACCAGTTCGGCGGCGCGCGCCTGACCCACCCGCCGCAGCGCGCGCATCGATCCGCCGCTGCTCGGGATCACACCGAGGTCGATTTCCGGGAGTCCGAGTCGAGCCCCTGCGTCGGCGACGACGAGGTCGCAGCACAGCGCCAGCTCGAGGCCGCCGCCCAACGCGAATCCGTCTATTGCCGCGACCGTCGGCAGCGGCAGATCGTCGAGCATCTCGAGGGTGGCGTTCTCGAGAATGCTCTTGCGGGCGAGCACGTCACCGCGGTCCTGCATCTCGGGCATCTCGGAAATGTCCGAGCCGGCGCTGAACACCCGGTCTCCGGTGAGAACGACCGCCCGAATCGCGGCGTCGTCGGCCAATTCGAGAAGCACGGCGCGCAGTCGCCGCGTCGCCGGACGGGTCAGCGCGTTGACCGGCGGGTTGCTCAGCGTGATCTGCGCGACGGCGGCGTGCGGGAAGGTCAGGACTGGAGACAGCGCAATGGGCATACCTGAACGGTAGAGCGTGCGGCTGACCTGGCGATTGGGAGACTGCCGAGATGGCATGTAGCGTGGTGAACACCCGACGCGGGGTGGAGCAGCTCGGTAGCTCGCTGGGCTCATAACCCAGAGGTCGCAGGTTCAAATCCTGTCCCCGCTACTACACATGTCAGGCCCGACATCGATGATGTCGGGCCTGACATGTTTCGTAGGTATCAGGGTTGCAGTCTGAACTGCACCACCGCCGTGACATTCTCGATGGCGTCGTCGAGTGCGGTCTTGCGCGCTCTGGCGTTGGGTGCAGACAGGATGTCGAGTCGATCGGACTGACCCATCGGAATCAGAGCCGTCAGCGACCAGATCTTCTCGGCGGCCGAAATCGGCAGGCCCAGGAAGTCCGGAACACCGGGTGTGGAAACGACTTCCGTCGATTCGAGTCGACCGATCAGCTCGTAGAGATCCTCGATCCGCGCCCAAGTGGCGTCGAACTCGGTGTCGGCGATCACCGCATCGGTCTCTTCGTCCGGCCACGCTCGAACGTCGGCCTGTGGGTACGGATCGTCCGGCAGCCAGGCGTCGATCCTGATCCGTTCGCCGCCGACGCAGTCGAGCAGATATCTGCCGTCGCCGATGGACTCGTGACCGATGATGTGAGCGGTCGTGGCCACATCGTGCCGGACGTCGCCGCCACCGGCCTCGTGCCCACGCGCGATGAGGACCACACCGAAGCTCGGATCGTCCTGCTTCAGGCAGTCGTGGACCAGAGCTCGGTAGCGCGGCTCGAAGATGTGTAGTGGTAGGCGTTCACCGGGGAGCAGCACGCTGCCGAGCGGGAACATCGGGGTCACGCTCACGGGTGCTGCAACGGAACAGCCGCCGGGGTGATGGCCGCGGGCGCGCTCTTGTCGGACTCGTTTGCGTCGAGGAACTCGTCGAGCAAGCGGAAGAAGAAGTCCGGCTCGTCGAGCTGGGGGAAATGGCCGGCGTCGGGAAAGATCTCGACGCGACTGTTGGGAACTTCACGTCGAATGTTGTCGGCGTGCTTGGCGGGAATCATCCGGTCCTTGCCGCCCCAGACGAGCAGCGACGGAATGGACTCGAACTTCTCGAAATGTTGCTTCGCGCTCACGGTCTGCCCACGCGGGCCCACCACGGCTCGCGTCGACGCCAGAAAGGCCCCGCGGGTGGAGCGGTCGGCAACCGACCGGAACGACCGCCAGGTCTCGGCCATGCTGGGACCTGGCTTGACCGGCAGACCCCATTTGCCCAACTGCGCCAGCGCGCCCTCTGCGTTCTTGCGGAACCAGTCCGATGCGAGCAGCGGCAGAACCAGCTCACTGCCGGGCAGCGTCGCAGCCTTGAGGAGCAGGCTCACCTCGGGACCGAGTCCGCCGCTGCTGACCAATGCCAGGCGATCGACGCGTTCGGGAAAGAGGTACGTCAGCTGCATGACGATGCCCCCGCCGAGCGAGTGACCGACCATCGGGGCGGAGTCGATGTTCAGGTGATCCATGAGATCGCGAATGGTGGCCGAGTGCGAACTGAGCGAGTAGTCGCCGGACGGCTTGTCGGAGTCTCCGTGCCCGAACAGGTCAGGAGCGATGACGCGATACTTCTGCGACAGACGCTCGAGTTGCGGGCCCCAGGACTGATGCGATCCGAGGAGTCCGTGCACCAGAATCACGGGTGGGCCCTCGCCCATGTCCACGTATCGCAGGACGTCCTTGTGTAGTTCCACCGACTGCAATTCGTACGATGAACTCATGGTCGACCTCCTCGTCGTGTGATGCCCGGATCGGCGCGTGGCTCGGTGAGCCGTTGGCACAAACGTACAAGCTGAGCCCACCCAACGACAGACCGTCGATCAGTGTGCGAGGCCCGCATCGTCGAAGGTGTTCGCGATCGTCTCGGCCAAGTGCTCGGCCATCGGTTCACGCAGCATGTCGACGTGATCTCCGGAGATGTCGACGAAGGTCAGCTCACCACGGCCGACCGTCTGCCACGACCTGAGATCTTTCACGTTCTCCGCTGTGCGAACCACGGTCATCGAACCCGACCACGGTGTCGGCACGTGCTTGTTCAACGCCACGTACCCGATGCTTGCGAAAACCAACCATTCCATCGTCGTCGGGTACCGCAGCAGCCCGGCGAATTGCATCCGTAACCAGAGGGCAGCGGTGCCGACGCGGCCTAGGTGGAAGCCCGCCTCTTCACGCGTCTGCGCCGGCGGCGCAGCCGGAACCTCGGTACCGCCGGGCAACCTGTCCAGCAGATGCCGAAACAGCCGTGTGTCGAGGAGCAACAGGTGGGGAGACCCGAGGCCGGAGTCTCGGATCTCCTCTGCCATCGCGATGGCAATCCAGCCGCCGAGCGAGTGGCCGACCAGATGGAACGGGCCCTCGGGCTGGACTGTGCGAACAGCGTCGACGTAGCGTTTCGCGGTTCGCCGAATCGTCCGGTCCGGCCGTCCTCGCTTGCCGCGGCCGTGCGCCTGCAGGGCATACACCGGCCGGTCGGCGTCGATGTGCTTGACGAGATTCAGAAATGCCATCGCGCCGACGCCTGCACCGCCGATCAGGAAGATCGGTGCCTTGCTTCCCTCTGTGCGCAGCGGCACGAGCACGTCGTGTTCGCCTGCCGTGCGTCGACGCGCAGTTGCCGCGTCTTCGAGGCGGGCGTCGACTGTCACGGCCAACTCTCGAACAGTGGTCGCCGCGAACACGTCCTCCGGTGTCAGATCGATCTTCAGGTTCTCGCGGAGTTGGGCCAGCATGGCCGTGGTGGTCAGCGAGTTTCCGCCCAGAGCCAGGAAATCCTCGTCCCGTCCGATGGTGTCCAGCCCGATCGCGGTGCGCGCAGCCTCGGCCACGATGTACTCGGTCGGGCCGACCGCGCTGCGCTCGACGCGTCGATCGGCCGGCTCGGGCAGTGCGCCGCGGTCGAGCTTGCCGCGTTCGTTGCGCGGCATCGCGTCGAGCGCGACGATGTGGGTGGGCACCATCCACTCCGGCAGCGTCCGGCGCAGCGACGCTCTGATCTCGCCCACGGAGGGTCGACGACCGGAACGCGCCGAGCACACGTAGGCGACCAGGTCGGTATCGGTGCCGGAAGTCCTGCCGATCACCGCTGCGTCGCCGATCTCCGGCATGGCGCGCAGTGCTGCCTCGACCTCGGCCGGCTCCACCAGGTATCCGCGCACCTTGACGGCGTCGTCGATGCGGCCGGCCAGGTGCAGCGTCCCGTGTTCGTCGAGTCGTCCCAGATCGCCGGTGCGGTACCGGAACAGACCGTCGCCGAGCGCGGCGAATCGCTGGGAATCCCGACCGGCACCGCCGAGGTAGCCGTCGGCCAAACAGTTCGACGTCACCCGTATCTCGCCGATCACGTCCGGTGCACACGACGAACCGTCGGAGGTGACGACTTCGACCAGCTTGCCTGCGATGGGTCTGCCCGCAGGGAGAAAGCCCGACGGCAGCGCTCGTTCGAGCGGGTATTCGCTGTAGGCGACGGCCCCGGCCTCGGTGGTCGCGTACCAGTTGACCACCGTGGCGCGGCTGTCGAATCGCCGCCGAAAACCGTCGGCATCGTCGGCGTGCAGGGATTCCCCGTATGTGATGACCACCCGCAGCGTGGGTACGGCCCGACCGGTGGGTCCGTGATCGGCGGCGGAGACTGCGCGCAGCAGCGACGACGAGCAGTGCAGCGTGGTCAGGGAATGCGCGGCTGTCCACTCGACGGTGCTGCTGGGGACACCTGCCCTCGGGTCGCGGCAGTGCACGGCGGCACCGCTGAGCAACCCCGCGAACAACGTGTTCAAGCCGGCCCCGAAGCTGACCGGAAGCGAGTTTCCGACGCGGTCGTGTGGGCCCAGCGCCAACGCGTTGGCGACTTCGTATGCCTTGGTCAGACACATGCGGTGGCTGAGGATCACGCCCTTGGCGGTGCCGGTGGATCCCGAGGTGTAGTTGATCACCGCGGTGTGGTCGCCCGACAGCGTCGGCAGCGGCACACACGAGTCCATGGCGGCGGCGACGGTGGTGGAGTCGATCGCCGTCGCACCTGCTTGGTCGATGATCGTGGCGCGGCGCTCGGCGGGAAGCATGGGGTCGAGCGGCACCAAGGGATGGCCTGCAGCGACGACGGCCAGCATCAGCACGATCGAGTCCGTCGTCGCGTCGGTGTCCACGGCGAGCGGCCGAGAATCGGCAGGAAAGAGCGTGGCGATCTTACGAGCCAGAGAGTAGGCGCGATGGAGGAGCTCGTCGAAGGTCAGGGACGAGCCGTCGACGTCGAGCGCGACGGCGTCGGGCAGCGCGTGAGCCACCTCGCGGTAGCGGGCCATCAGGGTGTCGCGGCGTTCCGGCCGGCACAGTGGGGCCAGTGAAAGACGGGTCGGCGCATCGATGTCCTGAATCGACATGATTCTCCTTGCACGAGCCCGACCCGTGATGTCGGAGTCGGTTTGAAACCTACAAACCGGCTCGAAGACTTTTTTACCGACTCAAAGGTAAACGTGCAGAACCTTTTCGCGCAAGCGGAAAACCGGACATTCCACAACAATCGGGTGACGTTGCGGAATGCCCGGTCTGTTTCGGGCTCGGCCCTACAGGTCCGCGATGGCCTCCAACGGCTTCGTACGCGCGGCTCGCACAGCAGGCCACAGTG
This sequence comes from Rhodococcus sp. 05-2254-6, assembly GCF_002258565.1. Taxonomy (NCBI): domain Bacteria; kingdom Bacillati; phylum Actinomycetota; class Actinomycetes; order Mycobacteriales; family Nocardiaceae; genus Rhodococcus; species Rhodococcus sp. 05-2254-6. The sequence continues at coordinate 23,064 of NZ_NOZF01000084.1, read as the reverse complement.
CCGCCAACACACCGACAACGGCCGATCCGAGCAGCATGGCCACCACCTGGCCCCACGGCACGGTCATGGTGCCCAGGCCCTCGTCGCGCAGGGTCTGCACGAATCCCCACCCGAACGCGATTCCGAGGACCACGCCCACGATCGCGCCGAACAGCGCGATGAGCAGCGACTCGAGATAGATGATGCGACGGACCTGCGGCCGCTGCATGCCTATCGCGCGCAGCATGCCGATCTCCCGACGCCGCTCCACCACCGACAAGGCCAGCGTGTTGACGATGCCGAGCACAGCGATGACGACGGCCAATGCCAGCAAGCCGTACAACACCGCGAGCAGCGTGTCGATCTGCTGTCCCTGGCTGCCCTTGAACTCCTCCACGTCTTGAACCTGGACGACGACGAACGGTTTGGTCGCGGCTTCGAGGTCGGTGCGCAGTGTGTCGAGGTCGGTGCCGGGTGCGGCCTTGACGAGAACCAGAAGGTCCGAGCGGGTGATCGACGGCGTCACCTCCTGGTAGATGTCGCCCGAGACGATCCAGTTCCCGATCAGAGGATTGTCGGTGAAGACCCCGGTGACCGTCACCGGGACGGACGCACCGTCGACGGTGTCGAAGGTGACCTCGGTTCCGACGGTCCAGCCGCGGCTCGCCGCTTCGGTTTCCGACACCGAGAACCCGTTGCTGTTCAGATCTGCCGTGCCCTGGACCATCGACAGCTCGAGCAGTCCCTCGGGGGAGCCGTCGATCGCGGCGCCGAACTCCTCCTGGCCTGCGATCGTCACGAACACCGGGTGCAGCACCGCAGTACGGTCCACGCCGGTCACCTGCTGTGCGGCCGTGGTGGCACCGGTCGGAACGCCGATCGACTGCGGGCCGGAGAGGATGTAGTCCGCCTCGACCCCGGTGTCGACGAGTGAGTCGACGCTGGCCTTGGCGGTGGATCCGAGCACGCCGATGACGGTGACGAGCATGAGTCCGAGCATGAGGGCGAAGGCGGTGGCCGCGGTGCGTCTGGGGTTGCGAACCGAATTGGTCCTGGCCAGGCGTCCGATCGCTCCGAACGGACGGGTGATGACGGCCCCGAGTGCGCCGACGACCGGCCGTGACAGCGACGGCGCGGCCAGTGCGGTGGCGACGATCAGCGCGACGGCTCCCGCGCCGACCGTGGCAGCGGCCGCCCCGCCGGTCGACTGCGCGCCGATGATCAACGCGGCCGCGCCCGCGATTCCGAGGCCGACGCCCACGAACGTTCGGGTACGCAGGGTGTCACCCGCAGAGGCGAATTCCTCGCGCATCGCGGCGACCGGTGGAATCTTGGCTGCCCGCCGGGCCGGCGCGTACGCGCTCAGCACGGTGACGACGATGCCGACGGCGAACGCGACGACAACGGTGCGCGGCTCGAGTGCCAACGGTCCCGACGGCAGACCCAGATCGAAGGCGTTGAGCAGTGCCCGTAGCCCGTAGGCCAGCCCTACCCCGCCGACGAAGCCGAGGATGCTGCCGATGATGCCGACAACGAGAGCTTCGAGAACGACCGAGCGGCTGACCTGCCCGCGGCTGGCTCCGACGGCGCGCAGCAGTGCCAATTCGCGGACGCGCTGAGCGACGATCATCGAGAACGTGTTGTAGATGATGAAGGTGCCGACCAGCAGGGCGATCCCACCGAAGGCCAGCAGGAAGTAGTTGATGAACGACAGTGCCGACTCGACCTCGGCCTGAGTCTCGGCCTGTACGTCCGCGGCGGTCTGGACCTTCAGGTCGGGCAACGCCGCGGCGATCTCGTCGCGGAGATCGCTCTGAGTCAGCCCTTGCGCGGCGAGATCGGTGCCTGCGACGTCGATGTACTGCACGTGGGCACCGTCGGTGAACAGCTCGTTCGCCTGGCTCTGCACGAACTGGATTCCGATGTAGCCACCGGATTCTGTTGCTGTCGAATAGATTCCGGTGATCGTGATGTCGGTGATGCCCTTGGACGGCACGAGTACCTGGGTGGCGTCGCCCACCTCGAGTCCGGCGCGCTCGGCACCACCGGCGTTGATCGCGACCTGGCCGGGGGCGGTGGGAGCCGAACCGTCGACGAAGGTGGTCGGATCACCGAGTCGTTGGTCGTCGGGGAGATACGACTCGCCGATGGTCGGTGCGCCACCGGACTGTACGGCGGCACCGTCGGACCCCAGCAGTACCAACTGTCCGCCGACGTACGGCGATACGGCGCGCACGTTCGGCAACGCCGAGATCGCCGCGATGTCCTCGTTCGGCACGCCGGACGAGCGTGCGTCCTCGGGGCTCACTCGAACATCCGCGCCCTGCGCGGTATCGGCGAACAGTGAGGAGAAAGTGCGCTGAAGGGTGTCGGTGAACACGAACGAGCCCGCGACGAATGCCGTGCCGAGCACGACCGACAGTACCGTCAGGGCCAGTCGGACTTTGTGTGCGGCAAGGTTTCTCAGTGACACCTTGCGCATGGGATTGCCCGACGGCTTGTGTCGAGGAGGTTTGTCGGAGACGGATTTCTTGGAGATGGAGTGCGCCATTATCGGACCGTCTCGAGCTTCTTCATCCGCTCGAGTACGGCGTCGGCGGTGGGCGAGTTCAGCTGATCGATGACTGCGCCGTCGGCGAGGAACACGACGCGGTCGGCGTAACTGGCCGCGCGTGGATCGTGCGTGACGATGACGACGGTCTGATCGAATTCGTCTGCGGCAGTGCGCAGAATCGACAGCACCTCGCCGGACGAGCGGGAGTCCAGGTTACCGGTGGGCTCGTCGCCGAACACGATGTCGGGTCGGCCTGCCAGAGCGCGGGCGCACGCCACTCGCTGCTGCTGTCCGCCCGAGAGTTCGCTGGGGCGGTGATCGAGGCGGTCGCGCAGGCCGAGTCGGTCGACCACGGTGTCGAGCCATTCTTTGTCCGGCGTGCGACCGGCGATGTCGAGGGGCAGGGTGATGTTCTCCAGTGCGGTGAGCGTCGGCACCAGATTGAAGGCCTGGAACACGAATCCGATTCGGTCCCTTCGCAATCCGGTCATCTCCTTGTCGGAGAGTGCCGTCAGCTCGGTGTCGCCGATGGTCACCGTTCCCGAGGATGCGTTGTCCAAGCCGGCCAGGCAGTGCATGAGCGTGGACTTGCCCGAACCCGAGGGGCCCATGATGGCGGTGAATTCTCCGCGAGCGAATTCGACGCTCACCCCGGACAGTGCGTGGACCTGGGTGTCCCCTGATCCGTAGACCTTCGATACGTCGACCGCACGTGCGGCAATGTCGCTCATGGGTGCCAGTGTTCCAGCGTTCTGCGCCCGTCGCTATCAGGGGAGACCCTGAACACCACCTCTATGATGGGCGTCATGCGCATCGGAGCCCACGTCCGCGACAGCAGCGACCCTCTCGGAACGGCCGAGGCTCTCGGCGTCGACCTCGTCCAGATGTTCCTCACCGATCCGCAGAAGTGGAACAAGCTCGAACCACACCCGCAGGGCGAGGCGTTGCTGAACGGCTCGGTCGACGTGGTGGTGCACTCGTCCTACGTCCTCAATGTGGCGAGCTTGAACAATCGGATCCGCATTCCGTCGCGCAAGGCCGTCGTCGAGCAGGCTGCTGCTGCGGCCGAGATCGGGGCCATCGGGCTGGTCGTCCACGGCGGCCACGTCCGTGAGGGTGAGGACACCGCCAAGGGAATCGACAACTGGCGCAAGCTGTTCGAGCGCCAAGCGGAGCAGGGCGGCTTCGGGGTACCGATCTTCGTCGAGAACACCGCGGGCGGAGACTCCGCGATGGCACGCCACTTCGACGACATCGCCCGCCTGTGGGATGCCATCGGCGAGTTCGGTGCCGGCTTCTGCCTGGACACCTGCCATGCCTGGGCCGGCGGAGAGGATCTCGTCGACGTCGTCGACCGAATCAAGGCCATCACCGGACGCATCGATCTGGTGCACCTGAACAACTCACGCGACGAGTTCGACTCGGCCAGGGACCGGCACGCGAACCTCGGCACCGGAACGATCGACGCGGAGATCCTGACCGCCGTCGCCCTGGCGGCCGACGCGCCGGTGATCCTGGAGACCCCGCCCGAAGGTATCGAAGACGACGTCAGGCTGCTGAAGAGCCTGTAGTGCCGAGGGCGAGGTCGTTCACGGCCGACGCCCACAGCCGGATCAGTTCGTCGATGCCCGGCAGATTCGCAGCCCAGGTGATGCGCACGAGTGCGGTACCCGCACTCGTCACGGTGATCCCGATGTCGATGGCGTGCTCTCGGCTGGGCTCTGCCAGTGCATCCTCGTGCACGATGATCTGTGCTCCCGCGCGTGAGGCCAGCGCGGGATAGTTGCGAGCCAGCGCGTAGTCGCAGCCGCCGTTCGGCACCGAGCCCAGTCGCCTCGAGACCTCCTCGACGAGGTGCTCGCGGTGCGAAGGGACGACGAGAGCGTCGACGGGAAGCGTTGGCAGCCGGACCGGGTGAACTGCGCCGGTGCTCTCGAGGTCGAGGTCCACCAGCACGCCGGCCGAGGAGCCGCGACGATTGTTTCTCTGCCACGTGGACACGGCCGAGCCCAGAGCGGCGAGCAGCAGAATGCTGCGGCGGTGTCGGCCGTCGGGCAGAGTGAACGTCATCGACGTCTGCTCGAGGACTGCGGTGTGTTCGGTGAGCAACGGACGCTCCGCCGGAGTCAGGACGGCCACCCAGTACGGAACCTGTTCGGCCACCTCGGTGCAGAGAGTGCGTCCGAGCTGAGCCGGACTGATCGTCTCGCGGTGCACGAGTCTGAGCGGTGCGAACACGGTCACGCCGACGAACCCCACTTTCGGTGCAGATTGTCCTAGCCTTACCTAACCCTCGCCAGGCTAGCTCGAGCCGTGATCGGACGTCCAGGACGCCCCCTGTCGGGATCGGTTCAGTCGGTGGCGCGCAGCGCTGGAATGCCGGGAACGACCGGCAATCTTCCGGTCTCGAGCTCGCTGAGCAGACCCTCCGACCAGGTCAGCAGCCCGGTGACGTCGAGGTGATGCGGTGGGTTGGACTCGAAGCCGACGAGCCGGTCGTGTCCCTGCCGAAGCAGCGAGGCGGCACCGACGCGGTTCCCGCGCATCAGATGGGTCAACCCGACGGCGAGTTGGGCGAGGCCCTGCCACAGCGGACGCTCGTCGGACGGGCAGCTCTTCCAGGTGCCTTCCAGTACCTCGTGCGCATGGAACGGCATGTTCGCGTCCAGGAATTTCTGCGCTTCGACGAGAGCGGCGGTGGGCGGAAGCCGAAGGTCGTCCGGCACCCGTGGGGTTCCGTTTCCACCGCGGGCCATGGGACGCCCAAGACCGTCACGAGGCCTGGCATTGAGGGGTTTACCGTGCGCATCACGTTCGCGTTCGGCCATGGCGGAAACCCTAGTGTGTGGCGGCCCGCACCACCGTGCTCATCGGTGGGAAGACGAGCGCGCGGTGATGACGCCCAGCGCGATCAGCGCTGCAGCAGAGGTGGCGACCATCGTGGTGGCCACGGCGATCGCGTCGTTTCCGAGCACGCCGACGATCGGCGCGACGATGGCACCGAGTCCGAACTGAGCTGCTCCGAGGAGGGCAGCGGCACCGCCTGCGGCCTCACCGTGCCTGGACAGAGCGAGCGCGGGCGCGTTGGGCATCACGAATCCGACGGCCCCGAGCACGAACCACAGTGGGACGACGAAGCCGGCCATGCCGCCGACCCCGGTGATCGCGAGGACCGTCATGACGGCACCCGCGAACACTGCGAAGGACAGCGCTGTCAGCACGATCTGCACCGGTGCGAAGCGTCCGAGCAGAAGGACGTTGAGCTGGGAAGCGCCGATGAGGGAGATGGCACCGGCGGCGAAGACGATGGCGAACTGCTGCTCGTCGAGGCCGAACTCCTCCTGCAGGACGAACGACGACCCGGCGATGTAGGCGAACAGCGAGGCCATCGCCAGTGCGGCGACGAGGACGAGAACGACGAACTGGGCGTCCCGCAGCAGTGAACGGTAGGTGCGCAGTACCGGCATGACGCCGCTGGCGCGGCGACGCTCGGGTGGCAGCGTCTCGTGGAGCGAGACGATGGCAAGAGTCATCAGAGCAACACCCATGATCGCCAGCGCCGCGAACACGAGACGCCATGATCCGACCAGCAGCACGGCACCGCCCAGCGACGGAGCCAGCACGGGAGCGACGCCCATGACCAGCATCAGGCGGGACAGGACGGTCGCGGCGGCACGGCCACTGAACAGGTCGCGCACGATGGCCATCGCGACCACGGCTGCGGCCGCAGCACCCAGACCCTGTACGACGCGAAGGCCGCCGAGAACAGCGATGTTGGGAGCCACGATGCACGCCACGGAGGCCAGGATGTGCACTCCGGTGCCGACGATGAGGGGCAGCCGTCGACCGACGATATCCGACAGCGGGCCGATGATCAGCTGACCGAGGGCAAGACCGACCAGGGTGCCTGCGAGGGTGAGCTGCACGGCGGACGAGGACGTGTTCAGGTCGTCGGCGATCGCCGGAAGAGCCGGCAGATACATGTCGATGGTCAAGGGGCCGAGCGCGATGAGCGCGCCGAGCACCAGGATCACCCGCAGGCGTTCCTTGGAGGTCGGCTCGGGGGACGTCTTCGTTGCCGATGCTTCGGCTACGGCTGTCTCGGTTGCTGACGTGTTCGGTGCTTGGGCCACCCGAGGTTCAGCAACCGGGGTACTCGTTCTGTTCCCGTTGCTGACTACAGCTTTCGTGTTCTAGGCCACGGCCTCGGACAGTACGGTCAGCTTCTCGACTTCCTGGCTGGTCAGAGCCAACGCCGGCGCGTCGAGCAGGGCCGGTAGCTGAGATACCTTGCTTGCACTCGCGATCGGCGCGGTGACTCCCGGTCGGGCCAGCAGCCAGGCCAGCGCGACGCTCGAGATCTCTGCCGAACGGGATTCGGCGATCTCGCGCAGGCCCTGCACCACATCCAGACCGGCATCGGAGAAGTACCCGGTGGTCAGACGTTCGCGCTGCTTCCCGGCCAGGTCCTCGCGGGTGCGGTACTTGCCCGTCAGGAACCCGGCGGCGAGGGAGAAGTACGGGAACACACCGAGGTCGTTCTCGACGGCCAGATGCTGCAGTTCACCCTCGTAATCGCGGCGGGCCACCAGGTTGTAGTGCGGCTGCAGTGCGATCGGTGGCGCGAAACCGTTCTCGTTCGTCAGTTCCAGCCACTCGCGAACGCGTGCAGGCGAGTAGTTCGAGATGGCGACGTGCCGGACCTTGCCCGCTTCGACCAACCCGTCGAACGCGGCGAGGGACTCCACGAGCGGGGTCTTCTCGTCGTCGTAGTGCGCGTAGTAGACGTCGATGTGGTCGGTCTGCAGCCGGCTCAGCGACGCGTCGGCGGCGGCCCGGATGTTGTCCGGGGCCAGTCCGCGGAACTCGGGATGCTGGCTGACCTTGGTGGCGATGACGACGTCGTCCCGGTTTCCGCGGGCTCTGGTCCAGTTGCCGATGATGGTTTCGGATTCGCCGCCGGAGTTGCCGTCGGCGAATGCCGAGTACGAGTCTGCGGTGTCGACGAAGTTGCCTCCGCCCGCGGTGAACGCATCGAGAATCTCGAAGGACGCAGCCTCGTCGCTGGTCCAGCCGAAGGTGTTCCCGCCGAGGGCGAGCGGAAAGATGTCGAGATCGGAACGGCCGATGGCAACCACGAAAAACCCCTTACGTTGGCGTACAACTCGACTGTACGAGCAGTCCGGGGCTCAATGCCAGGTGTGGTCCACCAGAGCGGTTCGCGGACCGAACTTGGGCTTGGTGGCCTTGCCGCTCAAGTACAGCAGCCGAATCGCGCGATGCCGATGCGGGGCCAGAGGCTGCAGATACTCGACCATCTCCGCGTCGTCGATCGATCTACCCAGCAGAGACCAGCCCACCACCGACGCCAGGTGGTAATCGCCCACCGACAATGCGTCGGGATCCCCGAGGGCGCGTTGCGCGGTCTCGGCCGCCGTCCAGACACCGACGCCCGGGATTGCCCGCAGCCTGCGCGCAGCGTCCTCGGGCGTCATTCCCGACGCCTCCTCCAGGCGTCCGGCCGCGCAGGCAGCGCGGACGATGGTCTTGGACCGGGCCGGATCGACGTTGGCTCGGTGGTAGTCCCACGACGGAATGCGGCGCCACACGTCGGGTGTCGGGAAGACGAACATCGGCTTCGGCGTCGGACCCGGTGCTTTCTCGCCGAACTTGCTCACCAGGTACCGCCACGATCCGAATGCCGAAATTCCGTGTACGCGTTGTTCGATGATCGCGGGAATCAGGGCCTCGAGCACCAGTCCGGTTCGGCCCAAACGCAGGTGCGGTAGCTGCCGATGGGCTTCCCGGAGAATCGGATGCTCCGGTGCGAAGGTGCCGGCGTCGTCGTCCAGCCCCAGCAGAGCGGGTGCCGCGTCCAACAGCTCGGGTGCGCCGGGGCCCCAGGCTCGAACCTGCGCGCTCGTCGGCGACACCTGCGTCAGGCGGTAGGTCACCGGGCCCGAGCTCATCCTCGACGTGCGCCAGATGCCGCCGTCCGGCGTCGACTCGTAGGTGGGGTCGCCGCGGCCACGGCGCAGCGGCGACACCGACATCCGGACGTCGATGCGTTGCTCGGACGTGACCACGCGGGCCAGCCCGTCGGTACCGGCGTCGTCGGGCATCGGTTCGTCACCTCCGAACGGTCGTGGCCATGCGGACCGAGAAGGTCCCCTTCAGGGCGTCGGTCGGCACTGTCGCAACACCGACGGCAAGATACATAGTGCCTCTCGGAGCGCAGGAGTACCGCACGGACTCTCTCGCCGCCTCTGGCCAGGTCTACAGCGTCAGGAGGATTTTCGTGGCTCGATCGAGTGCCGCATCGTTCGTCGGAGTCGCCTACGCGTTCGTCGTGGCGATGATGGGTACGACCATGCCGACGCCGCTCTACGCGTTGTACGAGGTCGAGTTCGGGTTCTCCGTATTCGTCGTCACGCTGGTGTTCGCGGCGTACGCGGTCGGTGTACTCGCCGCCCTGCTGGCCTTCGGGCGGTGGTCGGATTCGCTCGGTCGTCGTCCGATGCTGTTGGCGGCCATCGGTTTCGGCCTGATCAGTGCCGTGGTGTTCGTGACTGCGGGTTCGCTCACGGCGCTGGTGATCGGGCGGGTGCTGTCCGGACTGTCGGCGGGAATCTTCGTCGGAACCGCGACGGTGACCCTGATCGAACTGGTGCCGGACAAGTGGCGGGATCGTGCCCCGGCCATCGCCACGGCGGCCAATATCGGCGGCCTCGGCCTGGGTCCGCTGGTGGCCGGGTTGCTGGCCGAATACCTTCCGCAACCGCTACGCCTGACCTTCTTCGTCGACATCGGCCTGCTCGCCGTGGCCGCTCTGGCGGTGTTTCTCGCTCCCGAAACCGTTCGGGTCGCAGCAGGGGCGCGCCCGCAGATGCAACGACTGTCCGTACCGGCGGACGTTCGTGGCACTTTTCTGCGCGCGTCGATCGGTGGTTTCGCCGGCTTCGCGGTGCTCGGCCTGTTCACCGCGGTGTCACCGGGATTCATCGCGGGGGTGCTGCAGATCGACAATCATGCCGTCACCGGGGTCGTGGTGTTCGCGGTCTTCGCGGCATCCGCGACCGCGCAGATCCTGCTGGGCCGGGCCGATCCGACGTCGGCGCAGCGCTGGGGTTGCTTCGTTCTGACGGTCGGGCTGGTGGTCCTGGCGCTGTCGCTGCTCCTGACGTCGCTGCCGGTCCTGGTGATCGCGGCGCTGCTGTGCGGCGTCGGGCAGGGTGTGACGTTCAGCAACGGTATGGCGGCCATCGCCGCTGGGCTTCCGCCCGAACGTCGAGCAGAAGTGACCTCGACGTTCTTCGTGGTGCTGTACGTCGCCATCTCGTTGCCGGTCATCGGGGCCGGGGCTGCGGCGAACGAATGGGGATTGGTGACTGCGGGACTGGTGTTCTCCGCGCTCGTCGCAGCGCTCGCGGCGGTGGCGTTCGTGCTGCTCACCCTCGACGGCAGGAAGGCCAGGGAGTCCCACTACGCCTGACCCGGTTGGCAGTGCGCCGGAATCGAATTCGCACTGCCGCGCAGTCGAGTGCCAAGTACCTCGGTGTTCGTGCGCGAGTCACCCGGAGTTTGTCGGTGCCCCGAAGTAGGGTCTGAGACCGTGATCATCGTGAGTACGGACGGCTCGTGTCTGCGTAACCCCGGCGGAGCAATCGGGTGGGCGTGGGTCAACCACACGGGGCCGAGCAACTCCGGCGGTGAGCCCTCGGGCACCAACCAGGTCGCCGAGCTCAGGGCCCTGCTCGAGGCGGTTCTGGCGCACCCGGGCCCCGAGCCGCTGTTGATCGAATCCGACTCGCAGTACGCCATCAAGTGCGCGTCGGAATGGCTCGCGGGCTGGAAGCGCAAGGGCTGGAAAACAGCGGGCGGTACTCCGGTGCGCAACCTGGAGCTGGTGCAGAGCATCGAGCGAGCCATCACCGAACGTGAGGGTCCGGTCCGGTTCCGGTGGGTCCGCGGACACGTCGGCAATCACTTCAACGAAGCGGCCGACGCCTTGGCAGGTGAAGCCGCGCGCGCCGTGGCCGCCGCCGGTACGTCGGCACCGGTAGCGACAACACCGGCTCCGGTAGCTGCTGCTCCTTCCGCTCCGGCACCGGTGACACGGCCCACGTCCGACGACGCGGTCCCGACGCTGTTCTGATCGGGCATCCGGCCCGGACGTGAGAATTGGACAACGGCAGCCGGTAGAATCTGGACATTCCACTCGAATCGGATTCTCTGACACCGGAGGCGTCGAGCGCACTGTGCACTCCATAGATTTCTTTCGGCCACCCGTGGCCGCTGCTCCGGCCGCTCGTTCTCGCGTGATCGCATGGTGATCACCGCGCTGCTTTCCTTGCTCCTCGGCTTCGTGCTCACCGCCGTGATCATCGCGGCCAACGGATACTTCGTGGCCCAGGAGTTCGCTTACATGTCCGTCGACCGGGCGACGCTGCGTACCGGTGCCGAGAAGGGCGACGCGTCGGCCGAGCGGGCACTGAAGGTCACCAAGCGCACGTCGTTCATGCTGTCGGGCGCGCAGCTGGGCATCACCGTCACCGGTCTGATGGTCGGATACGTGGCCGAGCCGTTCATCGGCGAATCGCTGGGCGAGCTGCTCAGCAGTGCCGGAGTGCCCATCGCGGTGGGTATTTCCATCGGCACGGTAGGCGCTCTCGTGCTCGCCACCGTCGTGCAGATGATCTTCGGCGAGCTGTATCCGAAGAATCTCGCCATCGCCAGTCCCGATCCGCTGTCCCGACGCCTTGCCCGCTCGACGCTCATCTACCTGGCCGCCTTCGGTTGGCTGATCACCTTCTTCGACAAGTCCTCCAACGCGATGTTGCGTCTGCTGCGAGTCGAGCCGGTGCACGACGTGGACAGCAGCGCCACCGCGAAGGATCTCGAGAGCATCATCGAGGATTCCCGCGCGAGCGGGGATCTGACCGAGGACCTGTCGTTGCTGCTCGATCGCATCCTGGACTTTCCCGAGCGCGATGTCGCACACGCGATGATTCCCCGTACTCGGGTGGATGCGGTCACGCCCACCACTGCCATCGGTGAGATGCGGGCGCGGATGGTGCGTGCGCACACCCGGTACCCGGTGATCGGCGACCGTGAGGAGCCGATCGGTGTGGTGCAGCTGGCCGAGGTGATGGCCGCTGCGCCCGACGACACACGGCCGGTCACCGAGATCATGCGGGTACCGCTGATCGTGCCGGAGCTCATGCCACTAGAGGATGCCCTGGAGTTGTTGTCCAGCACCAAGAACGAGTTGGCATGCGTCATCGACGAGTACGGCGGATTCGCCGGGGTGCTCACCATCGAGGATCTCGCCGAGGAATTGGTCGGCGAGATCACCGATGAGCACGACGACGACGAGGACATCGCCGGCGTGCACGATCAGGAAGACGGAGTGTGGCTCATGGACGGCGACGTCCACGTCGACGAGGTCGAACGCACCATCGGTCGCGACATGCTGTTGCCGCGAGGGGACTACGAGACGCTCGCAGGCCTGCTCATCGCGGAGGGCGGGAATCTGCCCGAGGTCGGAGACACCGTTCGTATCGATCTCGCGGTGTTCGGAGCCGATCTGATGGAAGACGAACCGCCGCGTCCGTCCCTGGAAGTCGAGGTGCTCGAGGTGGACCGGCACGTGCCGAGTGAGCTGAGAATCAGACTGCACGAGAACTCGCCGGACGGCAGCGAGCCGTCGGCGGAGTCGGACGAGGACACGGACCGATGAACGCGTGGGTCGTCGTTGCGGTGACGGTACTGCTCATCGCGCTGAGTGCGTTCTTCGTCGTCATCGAGTTCGCGCTGCTCGGTGCCCGTAGGCATCGACTGGAGGAGAAGGCAGGCACGAGCCGATCGGTGCGGGCCGCGCTGCGCGGAATGAACGAGTTGACGATCATGCTGGCAGGCGCGCAGCTCGGCATCACTGCCTGCACCTTCGCCCTCGGTGCCGTCACCAAGCCTGCCGTCGATTCCTGGCTGGGCCCGGTGTTCACCTCGTGGCGGGTTCCGGGATGGTTGGCCGGAACCGCCGCGTTCGCACTGTCGCTGTTGCTCGTGACGTTCCTGCATCTGGTGATCGGCGAGATGGCCCCGAAATCCTGGGCCATCGCGCACCCCGAACTCGCTGCCACCATCATCGGGTTGCCGTCTCGGGCGTTCATCCGACCCTTTCGGCTGTTCCTGGTGTGGGTCAACAAGATCGCCAACACGCTCGTCCAACGGTCGGGAGTGGAGCCGGTCGAGAATGCTGCGGTCGGCGGCCGCGACGCCGAGACCATCCGCAACCTCGTCGAGTACTCGTCGCAGGTCGGCGTATTGGAACCGGAACTGCAAACCCAGATCACCCGGGTGATCGAACTCGAGACGCTGACCGTCGAGAAGATCACGGTGCCCGACTCCAAGGCGACGTCGGTTCCGCACGGTGCCACGGTGTCCGACGTGCAGGCCGCGGCGCTGCGGTCCGGTCACCTGCGGGTACTGCTCACCGACAGCGCAGGCGCGACGCCCGGTGTCGTGCACGTGCGTGACACGCTGCTGGCAGCCGCCGAAGAACCCGCCGCCGACTACGCACGGGAGGCCTACTCGGTCGACGGAGCGACACCGGTGTACGAGTTGCTACGGCAGATGCGCAACCGCAGCGTTCAGCTCGCGGTTGTCGAGACCGAGGGACAGTTCCTCGGCATCGTCACGCTCACCGACGTCATCAAACGGGTACTGCCCACGGCTCGTGCTGCACAGCAGGACAATTCAGCCGCGCGGTTGCATCCGACTGTTGGGTAGCGCAGGTGCGTGCAGTCGAGATCCCGGATACCCCTCGACGGTGCCGAACTGCTCGCTGCCCCGCTCGTAGGCGGCTCGATACTCGACGACGTCCTCGTGGCTGCGACCGACGAAGTTCCACCACATGACGATCTGCTCCCCGAACGGCGGTCCACCGAGCAGCAGCATCCGCACCGGCTCTCGGGTCGGATTGTGCAGATCGAGCGTCGAATCGCCCGACTCGCGATAGCCGAGTTCGGCTGCGGCGAGGACGGTCTCGTCCATCGTCACGGTGCCCTGATCGACGATGACGCCGTGCTCGAACGTCGGGTCGACGTCGAGGGTGACGCGGGCCCCGGCGTCGAGCACGATCTCGACTCCGAGGAGTGGGGTGAACGTGGCCACCGGCGAGGTCTCTCCTAGCAGTGAGCCGAGAAATACTCGCGCGGTCAGCCCCTGGCTCGTGTGAGTCCGCGGCACGTAGTGCTCGAAAGTCGGTGCGGTGAAGCGGGAGCGAGCCGGAAGTGCCACCCACAGTTGCATGCCGTGCAGAATTTCGGTCTCCGGGGTGGATGTCTCGGAGTGACTGATGCCGTAGCCGGCCGTCATCAGATTGAGCTCTCCGGGACGCACCATGGCATGCGATCCGACGCTGTCGCGATGCTCGATCTCCCCGGAGAACAGCCAGCTGACGGTCTGGAGTCCGGTGTGCGGATGCGGCGGTACGTCCATCGACGACGTGTCGGGGCCGTAGTGGTCGGCGAAGCACCACGCGCCGATCAGTGAACGCTGTCGCTGGGGGAGCGTGCGCCGGACCTTCAGTGCGCGAGGACCGCCGAGGGGAACCTCGCGTGGGGTGAGAATCTCGATGGTCATTCGATGCCTGCCTGTGTTCTCGGAGCTCGCTGCTTCACGCGTTCACCTCGTACAACCGGATGTGGACGCGGGCTGTTCCGGACATGCTGGATCCGTCGCTACACGCGATTTTCGACGACGGCGCGAACCACGGAACCCAGGTCGGATCGATGGGCATCGAGGGTCCCGGTGATGTCGTCGCCGTTGAAATCGTAGTGATTCGCTGCTGTGAAAGGCATGGTCACAGGCTATTCCTCGGTCGACGAAAAACTTCGAAAGAATTTCTCATCCGGAACCCATCCACCTTGCGAGGTGCTGCGAATGCCCAATGAGACACCCGCTACTGCTGTCGCCCCCGACCGCCGTCAGTAGTGGGTGTCTCCCTTTTTTTGTGGAGCGCAGGTGTCCACATCGGTTGGGCAGGTGACCGTGGAGCGCTGCGCAGGCTGGGCGAGACCGGATCAGGAAATTTCGGGCGAGCCGAAACTATGATCGGTACGCTTTCGGGCCTGGGCAGTTCGTTTCACAAGGGAGCCCCATGCAAGAAGACTCTCGATCGCCCGTATCGCGGCACGGCGAGCGATCGAATGCGTCCCTACGACCACGTTCGAGGCAGGTGCACAGCGCGACCAGGAGTCGCCACCGCAAACGGTCGACCACCATCTCGTCACCGAGGTCGAACTCGAGCGTCACCGTTCCACCGCTCGGTCCGCAACCCAGTGCGGCTCAGGTCATCCGCCATTGGTTCGCTGCTCCACACGATTTCGACTGGATTTTCGTGCACAAGTCGACTCGTCCGCTGCACAGATTGATCCGAGTCGTGTTCGCGAGCTGCGTGGCTTTGTACGCGGCCGTGTCGATCCTGATGTTGGCGTCGCCGAACGGGCCGACGGGATCGGGGCCTGTTGCCTACGTACTTTTCATCCTGGTTCTGCAATTCGCTGTGATCGTGTGGTTGCTGGTCGGGCCGCTGCCGGATCGTAAGTGGCAGGTGGTCGCGTTCCTGGTGTTCGGTGACGTCGGGCTCACGTCGGTGATTCTTCTCGATGTACCCACGTCGGCGCTGATCGGCACGTTCCTCTTCGCGCTGACAGGGTCGATGTGCACCTTCTTTCTCGGACCGAGGCTGCTCGTCGCACACCTGGTGTTCGCCAATCTGGTGATCGGCTACATCGGGGCGGCCGCGTACGTACAGGGTTTGTGGGGTCCGTGGGATGCGATCGCCGCAGTCCTCGTCGCCGGAGGTGCGACGTCGGGTGTCCCGATCTTCGCCCAGATCGCCTGGTCGTTGGTGTGCGAGGATGCACGGCAGTCCGAGATCGATCCGCTGACACGGATGAAGAACAGGCGCGGACTGCAGAACGCCGTCGAGGATCTGTGGTCGGTCGCTCGCGGTGAGCGGTTGGCATTCGTTCTCGTTCTGGTCGACATCGATCGGTTCAAGAGCGTCAACGATCGCTACGGTCACGATCAGGGTGATGCCGTCATCGTGCTCGTTGCCGACCGTCTCCACGGTCACCTCGGGAAGTCGGGCGTGGTGGCGAGAACCGGGGGCGAGGAGTTCGTGGCCGTCCTCGTCGGCGAGGCAGAACAACTGTGTGAACTGGTACTCGAGGTGAGTGGCACTCTGACGGATTGCTCGGATCCGATACCGGTGACAGTGAGCGCAGGCGCAGTCGTGATCGCTCCTGATTCCGACGCGTGGACATCAGGGGTCGACGTGGTCAACGACGTCACGCGCGCGGCGGACTCTCTCATGTACCGGGCGAAGGCGGACGGCGGAAATCGAACGGTGCTCGAGACGATGTAGGGCCCAACTCACTGAGCCTGCTGACCAATCGATCGGTGTCAAGACCCGAACATCCGACGGCGAATTCATCCAGCGGGACGAGGGCGTGGAAGTCGACCCGCACATCACGGTCGCAGGCGACGTCCACGAGGTTTACTGGATCCTGCTGTTGCCCAGATTGTTCGGGATGTGCTTACTGGATCGTCCTTCTCGCTCGACAGAACATCGAAAGATGTTGCAACGCTGCGAATACCGATCTCCGTCTACCTGCATGGTGCCGGGAGTTCACTGCGAGGAACCCGGGTGGACACCGACCCTCCGTAGCCTCGGCCAGCATGCGATTCGGTCGGTTCTTGCCACTGGTGTGCGTTCCTCTCGCGGTGTTGACGGGGTGCGGAACGGACACGGCAGCGGACCCGACCCCGCTCGGCTCGTTCGATCTGCAAGCGCACCGCGGCGGACTCGGCTTGGTCACCGAGAGCACCATCGAATCGTTCACCAACGCACTGCAACTCGGGGTGAGCACCCTAGAATTGGATACTCAGATCACCGAGGACGGCATAGCGATCGTCACCCACGACCGCAAGGTCTCGGACAGCAAGTGCGTCGACACCCGTGCGCTCACACCGGGGGACCCCGAGTTTCCGTACGTCGGGAAGTACGTGAACACACTGACACTCGCGCAGATTCGCACTCTCGACTGCGGTGCGCTGCCGCTCGCGGACTACCCGGAGCAACGACGCGTGCCCGGCGCTCGAATGCCGACCCTCACCGAGGTGTTGGATCTGGTGAAGTCGGCCGACGCGCCGGATGTGAAGCTGAACGTCGAAACCAAGGTCGAGGCGGGCAGCCCCACCGAAACCGCTCCGCGCGAGCAGTTCGTCGACACGGTTCTGGCGACCATCCGCGACGCAGACATGCTGGACCGGGTCACCGTGCAGAGTTTCGATTGGGGCGCACTGAAACTGGTCCGCGACGCCGAACCCGAGGTGCCGGTGGTGGCGCTGACCAACGGCGACTTCCTGCAGGTGGGCCAGGATGGTGCGTCTCCCTGGCTGGGCGGAATCGACGTCGACGATTTCGGTGGAGATGCGATTGCCGCGATCGATTCGTTCGGAGCGTCGGCGTACTCACCCGTGCAGGGGACCCCGCAGAGCGGAAAGGTAGGCGACCCCGACTTCGAGCTCTACGTCACCCAGGACATGGTGGACTCCGCGCACGAGCGCGGAGTACGAGTGATCCCGTGGACCGTCGACGATCCCGACACCATGCGCGCGCTGATTGATATGGGCGTCGACGGACTGATCACCGATTACCCCGACCGATTGCGCACCGTCATGAGCGAACGCGGACTGGCATTGCCCGCGCCCGCCCTGTGACGATTCCCCGTCAGAACGGGTAGCCGACTCCGGTCAACTTCTCGCTGGCGTCCCACAGCTTCGCAGCAAGAGCGGGGTCCTGTGCGCTCTTGGTCATGCTCGCCGGGCCCGGCTTACCACGCGTCTCGAACAAGGACTTGGGGCCGCTGTACGTGCCGCCACCCGCAACATCGATCGCGTAGAGCGTGGGACGTGCTCCGGCACTGGCGGATTGCGAAAAGAACTTCAGTCCGATCGGAGCCAGAGTGGACAGAATCTTGTTGCTGCCCAAACCGTCTGGGCTCGAGTACAGCTCGGTGGCCGAGATTCCTGGGTGCGCGGCATTGCTGGTGATCTTCAGCCCGGCCTTGTCGATCCGGCGCTGGAGTTCGAGCGCGAACAGGATGTTCGCAAGCTTGGAGTTCGCGTACCCACGCTGGGGGTTGTACCCGCGTTCGAGCTGAAGATTGTCGAAATCGAGCTTGGGGCCCTGCCGGTGCGCGACGGAAGCGATGGTGGTGATCTTGGCGTCCGCAGCGAGCTTGGGGAACAGCAGGCCGGTCAGGGCGAAGTGGCCGAGATGATTGGTGCCGAGCTGGAGCTCGAACCCGTCCGCCGTCTCGGTCCGCAACGCAGGCATCATGACGCCGGCGTTGTTGATCAGCACGTCGATCGACTCCGGCGCCGACGCGGCGTACTCACGCACCGAGGCCAGGTCGGCGAGATTCAGGGTGGCGGTGTCGACGGTTCCGCGGTGTGCCTCCGCCGAAATTTTGGCCGCGGCGGCATCGGCCTTGTCCTTGTTACGGCATGCGAGCGTCACGTGGTCGCCTCGCTTCACCAACTCCAAGGCGGTGTAGTAGCCGATACCGGTGTTCGCACCGGTGATGACAACGCGTCTCTGCTTGTTTTCGGGCACGCCGCCAGGTTACCGGTCTGTTTTAGACTTTGCCCGTGAGCAGAGCAGAAGCCGACGAACGTCCGGAATTTCCGGAGGGCACCGGAAATCCTGCGTCTCGGGCATTCCGCGCGGCGGGATACATGTGCCTGGACGATCTTGCGGGGGTGCCCGCGGCCGAGCTGAAGAAACTGCACGGTGTCGGTCCGAAATCGCTGGCAGTCATCCAGGCAGCACTGGAGCAGACCGGTCGATCGCTGGGTTGACACCCAGGCCTGGGCCGTTACCCGAGATTGTTCGCCGCAGCGACAACCGCATTCAGTGACGAGGCGACCACGGACCCGTCGATCCCCACTCCCCACGCCGACTTCCCGCCCCGACGAACCTCGACGTACGTCGCTGCCCCACTGTTCGAGCCGTGTTCTCGGGTCGTTCCGCAGGCTCCATTACTGTCCCCGATGGAGTGCTGAGACAGACCGAGTACCTCGACTCCCAGAATCTGCGCCAATGCGTCGACCGGCCCGGTTCCGACGGCGCTGTGGTGATGCTCGCCGTCGTCGTCGGCGAGGGTGACCGACAGGGTGGAGTCCGCATCTATCGACCACGCCACCAGTGTGCGACGGCCGGTGCGAATGTAGTTGTCCTCGAACAGAGTCCAGATCTCCTTCGAGCTGATCTCGGTGCCCGTCGAGTCGGTGTCGTGCTGGACCACCCGGGCGAAGTCGATCTGCAACCTCCGGGGGAGCTCCAGGCCGTGGTCCACCGACAGCAGATACGCGATCCCGCCCTTTCCGGATTGGCTGTTCACTCGGATGACTGCGTCGTAGTCGCGTCCCACGTCGGCAGGATCGATCGGCAGGTACGGCACTGCCCCACGCGGCACCGAGCCTGACGTGGACCTGCACGAAGCCCTGTTCGACGCCATCGCGGCGGGAGACCGGGTCGCTGCGGTCTCGGTGGCGCGCGAGCACCTGGGGTGAGCTACTGCTGCGGTCGATCGAGAAGCGCGATGAGCTTTTTCGGGGCTCGATCGCAGTAACTCTCGGTGATCAGCTCGCCGAGTTCCGCCCGGTCCACGGACTCGTCGAGCAGCATGCCGATGATTTGGGGACCCCATCGGGGCGCGAAGAACCCGGCGCGGGCGGAGAGGGCGTCGAGTTCGATTCCGCTGGAACGGAAGACAAGGACGTGCGCCGGGCCGTCGGTGCCGACGGCCTTGGCGAATGCAGGTGGGGTGCCGTCGAGAATTTCGAGAACGTGGGCGAAGGTGCGCCCGCGAATCCGCCAGCGCGTCCCGACCCATGCCTGCTCCTCGTAGGTCTCGGGCAGGGCCAGGCATATCCGTCGGACTGCGGCTTCCCAGTTCGTCCTCTCGTGCGACATACCGCGCTACAGTATTTCAGCGAGCGGGCAGGCGGGCGAAAAGCACTCCGGAAGGCACGGTCGATGTCGGAACTCGAGCACGACGACGTGGTGTCCGCGCTGCGCAGAGCCGGGTGTGTATTCGCCGAGGAGGAAGCCGGCATCCTCGTCGAGTCCGCGTCCACTCCGGCCAAGCTGCAAGAGATGCTCACACGCCGCGTCGCCGGCGAACCGCTCGAGCACGTTGTCGGGTGGGTGTCGTTCTGTGGTCGACGCATCGCCGTCGAACCGGGCGTGTTCGTTCCCCGACGCCGCACCGAATTTCTCGTCGAATGTGCTGCAGCGCTGAGCCCTTCGGTGCTGCTCGACCTGTGCTGCGGTTCCGGAGCGATAGGTCTGTCGGTCGAGGGTCTCACCGAATTGCACGCCGCCGATATCGACGCCGCGGCGGTCGCGTGTGCCAGGCGCAACCTCGATGCCGACGGGGGCGCGGTGCCGGTCGGTCACGTGCACCGCGGCGACCTGTACGACGCACTGCCGCCGGAACTGCACGGCAGATTCGACGCGATCGTTGTCAACGCTCCCTACGTCCCGACCGGCGACATCGGGCTGATGCCACGAGAGGCACGCATCCACGAGCCGCACATCGCGCTCGACGGCGGTACGGACGGTGCCGGGATTCATCGTCGCGTCGCCGTCGGCGCGCCGGAATGGCTGGCCCCAGGCGGGCATCTCCTCGTCGAAACCAGTGCAGCACTGATGCATTCGACGCTGCAGACCGTGGTCGAGGCAGGATTCGCAGCCAGTATCAGCGAGTCCGAGATGTTCGACGCCGTCGTGGTGATCGGTTCGATCGGCCAGCAGTGATCGACCGGGTGTTTCGATCGGGGGTCTTCGTGGCATTCCCCGGGGCATGACTACTTTGCTGTTTGCGGTAACCGCTGCCGATCACTGGACCTTGAACGACGGAAGCAAGCACCCAACCGGATACTGGGCCGAGGAGCTCGTCGAGTCCCATCGCACGTTCGTCGATGCCGGCTGGGACATCACGGTCGCCACGCCTGGCGGTAAGGCTCCGGTCGTCGACCAGGGCAGCCTCGCGGTCGACGCCAACGGCGGCGACGAAGAGAAGGTAGCGGACCAGAAGAGCTACCTCGCCTCTATCGAGTCGATCCTGTCCTCGCCCGCAAAGCTGGAGGAGCAGAAGGCGTCGGACTTCGACGTCGTCTTCGTTCCTGGCGGTCACGGCCCGATGGAGGACCTCGCCGTCTCCGAGAGCTTCGGTGCCCTGGTTGTCGACTTCCTCGACTCGAACAAGGTGGTGTCCGCGGTGTGCCACGCACCGGCCGCTCTCCTCCCTGCCGTCCGCAGTGACGGGACCTGGGCGTTCGACGGATACGAGCTCACCGGATTCACCGACGAGGAAGAGACCCAGGCCGGTCTCGCCGAGAAGGCCCCGTGGCTGCTCGAGACCCGGCTGCGCGAGAACGGCGCGAAGTTCGACTCCGCCGATGCCTGGGCACCCAACGTCGTCGTCGACCGCAACCTCTACACGGGTCAGAACCCGGCGTCGACGCGTCCTCTCGCCGAGAAGCTGGTCAGCGCGCTGAAGTAGCAGGTCTGGACGGTCGGCGTTCAGCCCACGGAGAACAGCGGACACCGACGGGAACATCACTACTGCTTTCGAAGTTGAGCCCCAATAGCTCAATCTTTTGGAGGAGAAGTGACCGAAACCGTTCGTGTCCCCGTGCTTTTTCTGACCGACCCGATCGTTCTGCCCGGAATGGTGGTGCCCGTCGAGCTCGACGAGGCTGCGCGCGCCGCCGTCGACGCGGCGAAGGCGAGCAACGATGACACGTTGCTCGTCGCGCCGCGTCTCGAAGATCGCTATGCCGCGTACGGCGTCCTCGCCACGATCGTGCAGATGGGACGCCTGGCCGACGGCCGTCCGGCCGCGGTCATCAAGGCCGGCCGCCGCGCCCACATAGGCCACGGCGTCAGCGGGCCGGGCGCTGCCCTCTGGGTGGAAGCCGACCCCGTACCGGACGAGGCCGCAGGCGATGACCTCAAAGCCCTTGCTGCCGAATACAAGCAGCTCGTCGTGGCAATGTTGCAACGCCGCGACGCATGGCAGGTGATCGACTCGGTCAACAAGCTCACCGATCCGGCCGCGATCGCCGATACCGCCGGCTACGCGTCGTATCTCACCGACGTGCAGAAGCGGGACCTTCTCGAAACACCGGACGTGGCAACGCGTCTGACCTCGCTCATCGAGTGGACCAGGGCCCATCTCGCCGAGGTCGAGGTCAACGACAAGATCTCCGGTGATGTCCGCGAGGGCATGGAGAAGACCCAGAAAGAATTCCTGCTTCGGCAGCAGTTGGCAGCCATCCGCAAGGAGCTCGGCGAGGACGAGCCCGACGGTGCCGACGACTACCGCGGCCGCGTCGAGGCTGCGGACCTGCCCGAGAAGGTGCGCGAACAGGCGTTGCGTGAGGTCGGCAAACTGGAACGGGCCAGCGATCAGAGCCCGGAGTCGGGCTGGATCCGCACGTGGCTCGACACCGTGCTCGATCTGCCGTGGAACAACACCACCACCGACAACAACGACATCGATTCTGCACGTGCGGTTCTCGACGCCGACCACCACGGACTCGACGACGTGAAGGATCGGATCGTCGAGTACCTGGCCGTTCGGGCGCGTCGCTCCGAACGTGGTCTGCAGTCGGTCGGTGGGCGTGGGTCCGGTGCCGTCATGGTGCTCGCGGGCCCGCCCGGAGTCGGCAAGACCTCGCTCGGTGAGTCGGTGGCCCGTGCGCTCGGTCGGAAGTTCGTGCGCGTCGCCCTCGGTGGCGTCCGCGACGAGGCCGAGATCCGCGGGCACCGTCGTACGTACGTCGGTGCGTTGCCGGGCCGGATCGTGCGGGCCATCGGTGAGGCGGGATCGATGAATCCCGTTGTCCTGCTGGACGAGATCGATAAGGTCGGCTCGGACTATCGCGGCGACCCCAGCGCCGCTCTGCTCGAGGTGCTGGACCCGGCGCAGAATCACACGTTTCGTGATCACTACCTCGATCTGGATCTCGACCTGTCCGACGTGGTGTTCCTCGCCACCGCCAACGTGATCGACCAGATTCCCGGCCCGTTGCTCGACCGGATGGAACTGGTGACCATCGACGGCTACACCGAGGACGACAAGGTCGTCATCGCCCGCAACTACCTGCTCCCTCGTCAGATGGACAGGGCGGCAATCACATCCGAGGAGGTGACGGTCACCGACGCCGCGCTGCGCACGATCGCGGCCGAGTACACCCGCGAGCCGGGAGTGCGCCAGCTCGAACGCCTGCTGGCCAAGGCGCTGCGCAAGGTCGCGACGAAGTTGGTGGGCACCACCGAGGTTCTGTCCATCGACGAGCCGGACCTGGTGACCTACCTCGGTCGTCCGCGCTTCACTCCCGAGGCGCACGAGCGCACCGAAGTGCCGGGTGTGGCAACGGGT
>NZ_NOZF01000082.1:11813-41590 GCF_002258565.1 Rhodococcus sp. 05-2254-6 | reverse complement strand
CGGCCACGGCAGGAGCCATCTCGGCCGGCCCTACCCAAGGTCGCGAGCGCGCTGTGGACTCTGACAGCGGCACTGATTCTCGCGTTGGCCGCCGTCATCGCGCTGAATTGGGAGTCCGTGCTCTCCGGCGTCGAAACTGCAGTGTCACAGCAGGATTCGGCGGCCAGTGCCGCCGACGTCCGCAACACCGCCTCGGCCACGCTGCTGTCCAGTGGTGCCGCAGCAGCGGTGCTCGTGCTGCTGGGATTCGTCGCACTGAATCTGCTGCGCAACGCGGCGGTGTCGTCGAAGGTCCTGATGGGAGCGGTCGGAATCCTGACCATCGGAGCGGCAGTCACGTTCTCGACCTTCGTGTCCGACGCCTCCGCGTTGCTCGGCGGCATTCTGCAGTGGGGGCCGTTCGTCGTGGCCGGCACGGCTGTCGCTGCGACGATCGTGGCCCTCCTGCCCCGGGGATCCTCACGCCAGTGAGGCCAGTATTCCTTCCGCGCTGCGGGCCGCCGTGGCACACGAGGTCGAGGTGAATCGGTCCAACAGTGGATGCGAGGACAGTGCTCGCCACTTGTGTACCGCCGCAAGCGCGGTGTCTCGCTGTTGGGCGTGACCGGCATCGGGAGGCAGGTCGAGGCGTTCGGTGGCGGCGATGCCGAAGCCGCCGATGATGCGCTGCAGCTCGAGCAGTCCGCCGTCGGGCAGTTTCGGTGTGGTGGAGCGCAATCGGCCGAGCAGACGCAATTCGGCGAAGCCGTGCACATCGGCGAGCATTCGTCCGGCTTCGGTGCGCAGCGCATGCGATTCCGGACGGAACTCCAGAATCCGTTGCAGGGCAACCAGAGCCGAGTGCAACTTCAGTTGGTCGGCGCGTTGACCGAATTGCACGTCGATCACCGACCGAAGTTCGGTCAGCCCGCTGCGCTCGACCAGATCGGCGGCCAGCGTGGGCGAATCGCGTACCCCGAGCCGAATCAACGTCACGGCCATCCGAATACCGAACAGCCCGAAACGGTCGACGATGCTGGCCCGCAGCGCCGCGTCGACCGGTAGCGTGCTTTCTGCACGGACGAATCGATCGGCCGAGAGCATTGCCAACTGCAGATCCTCGGTCGGCACCGTGGCCAACATCTCGAATGCCGAGAACTCGTTCTGCCGCAACGTTTCCGCACCGAGCGCCAGCAGACCCGCGACCGGAACCACCGCCTGGCACAGGCCGGTGGCCTCGAGTTCGGACGCGAATCGCGCAGCGACTTCCTTGGCCGACATCATCGCGTCCATCCGCCCCGACCCCACCTCGTCGGCGCGCGAGACGACACCGATCACACCGAGCGGTCCCGAATCACCGCCCACGTGCGCACCGATCTGCCCCAGAAACGACACGTCGGTCGCATTGAGCGTGCGCAGCAGATAGACGACGGCGTCTGCACCCGAGGACGAGTTCTCGGGCGTGAGCATCGCCAACGTACGCGCCGACACGTCTCGCGAGAGCGACGAGGTACCGGGGGTGTCGATGATCGTCGTCTGCGCCAGTGCGCTCGCAGGCCATTCGACGTCCAGTCGGTCGACCTGCGCGGCCGTCAACGACCCGAGATCGAAGGTCAATCGTCCGTCCCGGCGTTGCACCGGCACGTTCGCAGCCCGGTCACCGTCGTACCAGGCCGTGACGGCGGGAGCGACGCCGTTGCGGTACCACGTGACGACCTTCGTGCATTCCGTTGCGTCGGTGGGAGCAATGTCCTGCCCGACAAGCGAATTGAGCAGTGTGGACTTGCCGGCCTTGAGCGATCCCGCGAGTGCCACCCGCAGCGGCTCGTCCAGGCGGTACAGGCATTCGTCGAGCATCCAGGATGCTTCGGCATCACCGGAGTACGTCGATCGTGCCGCCGAGATGAGGTCGCGTGCCCTGGCCAGAGCCGCCACGCTCATACCGCGACGTCCTTGACGAGTCCCACTGCCCGAGCATTCAGTTCGGCCACCACGCGCATGTCGTTCTCCAGCGCAGCGATGCGAGCAGCGCGGTCGGTGTTGTCGGCGGCTGCGGCTTCCTGCGCCGAGCGCAGCGACTCGTTGAGCGACCGCAGCGTCTGCTCGGCGATGGACGTGAAGTGATCACGCAGCACTCGTTGAATCTGCCGCAGCCGGTCCTTGGACTCCTTGCCCACCTGGAAGCTGACGTCGTCGGTGAAACGTCTGATCGCGATCTTGGCCTCGGAACGCCGTTGTTTGACACGGTTCTCCTTGTCCTCCTTGTACGCCTTGGTGCCGAGCAGCACACCCGCGCCGATAGAGATCGGATTGAGCAGACTCAACCCGACGAACGTGGTGATCAGGCCGAACATCAGCACACCGCCGTAGGATCCGCGCATTCCCACCAGCACCTTCTGCGTGATTCCGATACGACCGGATTCCAGATCGGCCAACGACGAGACGGGATCGAGGACGTTGTCCAGATCGCCGACGTCGAGATCGGGTAGCGCTGCCGCCCCGGAGGACGCGAAGTGTTCGGCCACCAGCTCCGAAAGCCACAGTGCCCGTTCGTGAGCCCAGACGAAGTTGTCGCCCACCGACGCAGCGATCTGTTCCTCGAGCCACTCGCCGAGCTGCGGCCAGTCCTTGCCCGGATCCCCCTCGTCGACGGTTTCCTCGGCTTCCCTGGTGACGCGGCGCAACCGGTCGCGCAGGTCGTGATCGATGTCGGAGGCGAGATCGGCGATACCGTCCCCGAGTGTCTGCTGCCACTGCGACGACCGCTTGTGCAGCTCCTCGGCGGCGGCCTTGGCGCGCTGCAGCCCGGCGACGGCCGCGGCAGCGCGCTCCGGATCCTTCAGTGCCGCAAGCTCACTGCCGAGCGACAGCGTCAGGTGCTCGGTGACCGAACGGACGTCGAGCGAGACCGACGAGCGTGCCAGCACATCGGCCCGGGCCACCACGTCGTCACGCAGGAACGCGTAGAGCTGCTGGAAGCCGGACTCGGCGTTGAGCTCCTCGTCGTTCAAACACAGTGCGTGCGAACGCAACAGAGACGACACCGGCAGCATCTGCACGTCGATGCCCGCGCGGTCCAGGTGTCCACGATTGGCCTCGACGATCTGCCGCCAGTGCGGATAGAGATCGATCTTGGTGATCAGCACCGCCACGGCCGGGCACAGGCCCTGCACCTGACGCAGAAACGACAGTTCCGGCTCGGTGAATTCCCGGGAGGCGTCGGACACGACGAGCACCGCGTCGGACGACGGAATGAGCCCCAATGTGCCTGCAGCGTGCGGATTTCCGTGGCCACCGACGCCGGGGGTGTCGACCAGCACCAGACCGTCGGCGAGCAGTGGACTCGCCACCCCGATGTCCAGACGCAACACTTCCCGGCCCTGGGCCAGCGGACTTGCCGGGGTGACCGTCGTGATCTCCTCGGGAGGAACGTCCACTCGGATCGGTTCGTTGCCGGGATCGGCGAGTACGAGCTGCGCGGAAAGGCTCTCGGCGTTGGACACCACCGTCGGGATGGCGGTGGTCTCGTCGTCTCCGACCGAGCACACCGTCAGGTTGAGCAGTGAGTTCACGAACTGGCTCTTGCCCTGCTTGAGCGGTCCGACCACGATGATGCGTCGACGTGGATCCAACACTCTCGAGCGCGCCGCCTGGACTCGATCCACCAGGTCGGATCTTCCCGCCGATGTCGCCACCGCCGCGGTACGGCTCAGTAGCTCGGCCAGCTCCGTAGATTGCCCGTCCATACGCTCGTGTTCACAACCGTTCTCGTCGACTTCCGCAGTACCAGGTCATCCCGCAGGCTCGAAAAACTCCTGCGCGCCCCGAACGAACTCTAGCGACGACTCGGCCCCGAGTGCTGGCGAACACTCGGGGCCGAGTCATGTCGTTGTCTACCCGCAGGCGAACGATCAGGGCTGCATCGGGTCGATGTCGTGATCGACGGTCACATGTCCAAGAGAGTCGGCTGCCGAATCCACCGAACCGTGCAGGCCGGACTCGCTGAACAAGCTCGACTCGGTCTCGCCCTGTCCGAAGACGTCCGAGTCGACGCTCGACCAGCCGGTGCCGGTCGCGGTAGCCGAGGAATCGAACGAGCTGGAGGAATCGAACGATCCCGACGCCGCCGAGGAGAGGCTGCCGCCGGCGTCTGCCAGTCCCTCGACACCCGACTGCAGGCCACCGGTGAGGCTGCCAGCGGCCTGGCCACCGATGTCGGCAGCGGAATCAAACCCGCCGCCCGCGGAAGCCGCAGCGTCCGCACCAGCATCCAAACCCGCACCCACAGTGGACGCGAAGTCGCCTCCGATCGAGGCACCGGTGTCGAGTCCCGCTCCGACGTTCGATGCGATCTCGCCACCCACCGAGGTTCCGGCATCGACGACTCCGCCCGCGGCACCTTCGAGGCCACCGGCAACCGAGCCTGCAGCTCCCGCGGCACCTTCGAGGCCCGCACCTGCGGATGCTGCTGCGTCGAGTCCGGTGCTGATGCCACCGGAGACGGCTCCTTCGAGGCCTGCACCGGCCGAAGCCGCAGCATCCACGCCGCCTGCGACGCCGCCCGCAACTCCGCCCGCGATTCCGCCGCCGAGGCTGCCGAGTCCGGCCAGACCACCGGTCAGGCCAGCACCTGCATCACCCACACCGGCGAGCCCGCCGGCCACATCTGCACCCACGTTTCCGACGGCCGCCAGACCACCGGCCACATCTGCACCCACATTCCCGACGGCCGCCAGGCCACCGGTCACATCTGCACCCACATTCCCGACGGCCGCCAGGCCACCGGTCAGATCAGCACCCGCGTTTCCGACGGCTGCCAGGCCACCGGTCAGATCTGCACCGACGTTTCCGAGGCCTGCGAGTCCTCCGGTGAGGCCCGCGCCCACTCCGCCGAGTCCGGCCAGTCCGCCCGACAGGTCTGCGCCCACTCCGCCGACTCCGGCGAGTGCTGCTTCGACGGTTCCCGAGAGGTCTGCTCCGGCTGCGACCGCTGTGTCGATCGCGCCGACGAGTCCTGCGCTGACATCCGCTCCGGCTCCGAGTGCGGCTCCGAGGTCGAGTGCCGCGCTGGTGTCGAGAACCGATTCGAGTGCGGTTCCGAGCTGGGCTCCGGCTGCGCCGCCGACGCCGAATGCCGTGCCGAGGATGCCCTCGAGGCCGCCTGCCACTCCGCCTTCGAGTCCGCCGGCCAGTTCGCCGCCGATGCCTGCTGCTGCTCCGACGGTGCCCTCGAGTGCTGCGTCGAGAGCGGCGGTGAGGCTGCCGACTGCGCTGGTGTCGAGGTCGAGTGCGGTTCCCAGTGCGCCGCCGACCACTGCGCCGACGCTGCCGCCTGCGGCAAGCAGGGCGTCGACGTCGAGGTCAGCGAGGACTCCGGCGTCGAGGACGGCTCCGAGTGCGCTACCGATCGAGCCTGCGATGGCACCGTCTGCCGCGAAGAGGCCGCCGAGGCTCGCGCCGACTCCACCGGCGATGTCGCCGACCAACGAGCCACCGGCTCCCAGTGCGCCGTCCAGTGCAGCTCCGATGTCGGTGGTCAGATCGGCTCCGATGGTTCCGAGTCCGCCGAGGGCGCCGCCGATTCCCGCGGTCAGAGCGGCACCGAGGTCACCTGCGATGTCCAGTCCGGCTCCGGCACCGAGTACCGCGTCGAAGACTCCGCCGAGAGCGGCACCGAGATCGGCTCCGACGCTTCCGCCGACTCCGAAGGCCGCACCGAGAGCGCCGGCCAGGCCGCCCTGGATATCGGCCAGTGCGCCGAGGTCGACGGCACCGGTCGCGCCGATGGCGGCGTCGAGTGCTGCCTGCAGCTGTGCGGCGATGTCTCCACTGATCTCGCCGCCGATGCCTGCGCCTGCTCCGATCAGTCCGGTGAGTGCAGCGCCGAGCCCGACGGTTCCGCCGAGCAGACCGTCGAGGTCCAGATCCAGACCGCCACCGATACCTGCGCCTGCGCCGAGCAGGGCGTCGAATGCGCCGCCGAACGCGGTTCCGAGCTCGAGACCGATCTGGCCTCCGACAGCCAATGCTGCGGCCAGTGATGCCTGCAGGGATGCCTCGATCTCACCCGCGACATCGATTCCGCCGGTCAGGCTGCCACCTGCTGCGAGTCCGCCGCCCGCCACTGCGCCTGCTGCAAGTCCGAGCCCGGCCGACAATCCGCCGCCGAGGCTCGCGCCGCCGGCGAGTGCACCGTCGAGGCCGGCGGATCCGCCTGCGCCCAGGATGGCCGAGAGCTGGCTGCCTGCGCCGGCGAACAGTCCCGACTCGGCGACCAGGGGTGCCACGGCGACGATGTCGGCGTGGGTGACGTCGCCGAGTCCCGCGGCGGCCAGCGTCATCTCGGGGTTGGCGCAGTAGGCGGCTGCAGCCTGGTCGTCGCGCAGCAGGCCGAGAATGAAATCGAGTACGGCGTTGGTAGCCATCGTGGGTCTCCTTGACGAGTGGTGCTTCGTGGTTGATCACAACGCTAGGCACCGAAGAGCCCCCGCCCAACGGGGCGGATCCCCCCACTCCCCTGGGGGTTGCCAGGGGACTTCGGTTAGGGGATCTAGGCGCTTTAGGGGATTTCACTCGTTGTGCGCTCTAACCTGCTGTGAGACGTAACGAATAATCGGCCACTGCCGACAGTGCGTGTGACGGCAGTAGTACTGACGGCAGTGCGAGACGAAGGCGGCGACACCACGATGAACGCAGGGCTCGGCATACGTATCGGTTCGGTGACGGCGGTGGCTGCTCTGGACACCGAACCCGTCACCTCGGTGGTCAAGCGTTCGGCACTCGACCTCCGTCCGGGCGAGGCCCCGCGTCTGGCAGAGCTCTGGGACCGTTCGACGCGCAATCTGATCAGCGGATTTGCCGACCGGGTGGGCGATCCGGTGGAACTGATCGACGACGACGGCCGCAGTCACCGAGCCGAGGACCTGTACGCCACCGCTGCTCGCGCACTCGTCGCCGAGGTCTCCGCCGGGACCGATGCCGCTCCTACCGTCGTCGTCACCCACCCCACTCGCTGGACGGCGTACACCGCCGAGGTTCTCGGTGAAGCGCTCGAGCGCGCGGGACTCACCGACGTCACGCTGGTACCGGAGTCCGTCGCCACGATGCGGTGGCTCGAAGTGACACGCGGCCCACAGGCCGACGGCCTGGCCGTGGTCTACGACCTGGGCGCGACCGCACTCGACGTCACGCTGATGCGCACCGGCTCCGAGGCAGGCACCGTCGGAACCGGAGTGCATTCGGAGGAGTTCGGCGGAGCGCAGTTCGATCACGCGATCATGCAGTACGTCCTCGACACCGTCTCGGGAAGCCAATCCTTCGAGTTCGATCCCTTCGACCCCGATACCGTCGGCGCACTCGTGGAACTGCGGGCCCGCTGCGGCGAGGCGAAGGAACAGCTGTCCTACGACACGTCCACGTCACTGACGGTCGACCTCCCGGGCCTGCACACCGAGGTACGCCTGGTGCGCTCCGAGGTCGAAGAACTGGTGCGCGCATCACTGCTGGCGTCGATCGGGGTGGTACGCGACGCCGTCACGGCCGCGGGCCTCGACGTCTCCGACATCGACCAGGTGGTACTCGTCGGTGGCAGTTCGGCCATCCCACTGGTCGCCGAGCTCATGTCGTCCGAGCTGCGAGCACCCGTGGTGGCCGGACCGCGACCCGAACTGACCGTCGCAGTCGGTGCCGCGATACTCGGCAGCGACATCGCCGACGCGACCGCCTCAGACAACGCCGCAGCACTGGCTGCGGCACCCACCACGGCCGTGGCGTCCGCTGCGGCGGCCGCCCCGATGCCTCGCCCCACTCCCCGGCCCGCACCGACGCCCACCGCCGTCGACTCCGACGCAGGAATGTCCGGTCGCAAGAAAGCCGGTGTCGTGGCCGGATCCGTCCTCGCTCTCGCGCTTCTCGCCGGCGGAGGATTGTCGGTGGGCACGGCATTGACTTCCGACAACACCACTCCGGCCGAATCGAACGCGGAAACCTCGATCTCGAGCACCGAGACACCGGGAACCAGCGCTGCGGTGGCCGATGCCGCGACGACGACGCCGGCGACCGGTGAGAACGGTGTTGCCGCACCCGGTTCCGAGGGTGCGCCGACCACGGTGGTCAACGCCGACGGAACGGTGACGCAGATCGATCCGGCCACCGGCGCTCCGGTCGCGGGATCGCCTGCCCCGGCCGACAACGGCGCGGCCACGGTGCCGACCATCCCTTCGGTCGCCGCTCCGACCGTTCCCAACTACCAGCCTCCGGCGGTGCAGGTTCCGCAAGCACCGAGCGTGCAGGTTCCCAGCTACCAGGGTCCCACCCTCGGCGATGTCGGACAGGGTGTCGGTGACGGACTCGGCGGAGTGGTCGGCGGCGTCGGTGACGGGCTCGGCGGTGTCGTCGGCGGCGTGGGTGACGGGCTCGGCGGAGCCCTCGGCGGCTTGACCGGCCGATAGGTCGACGGTGACCAGCACTCGATCATCGCTCGTCGGCATCGAGCGCGCCGATCGCTTCGTCCGTGATGCGCTCGTCGCCAATGGATTTCATATCGTCGTCGGAGTCGACGGCTCCGGCCGATCCGCGGTTCTCGATTCCGTGGCGTCGACGGTGGACGTGTACACGGGCACCATCGCCGACGCGCCGTCCGGCTCGACGGTTCTCGTCGACGACGCGCACCTGCTGTCGGAGCAGCGTCTCGACGAGATCGCAGCGGCGGCAACACGCTCGGACATCACCCTGATCGTCGCCACCGCGCCGCGGAGCTTCGATTCCCGCATCGAGAAGCTCGTCGCGTCCGCCGGTTCCAACCGGTTGACTCTGGTTCCGCTGGACAAGGTGGCCATCGCGGCGCGAGCAGCAGCGACCGTTCGACCGATCTCGGCGTCACTCGCCGGTGCCGTCGCCAAGGCGACCGGCGGAATTCTCGCCGCCGTCGATGCGGCAATCGGCGCGCTCGGCGGCGACCGTTCCGATCCGGCTCCACTGCGCGCGGTCGCCGAATCCGTTGCCGAACAACACCGTCGGATGCTGATCGAGACCACCGACGACACGCGGGCACTGCTGCTCGCAGCCCGATTCGGCATCACACCCGACCCTGCGTCGGCTGCGCAGATCGTGGCACGCGCGACCGATGTCGAGTCGATCGTCGACCTGGCCTGCAGCTCCGGCCTGCTCGACACCACGGGCACGTTGATTCCGTCCGCGGAGGCCCCGCTGATCGAAATGATCGGAGAGGCGCGCTGCCGAGCTCTGCTCTCGTCCGTCACCGACATCGCCACCCGATCCCGCCTGCTCGACGCCACCGCGGCACGTGCGTTGGCAGAGCGAGGCGTCGTACATCCGGGTCTCGCAGATTTCCTTGTGCAGCAAGCCGATTCTGCTGCTGTCGAAACCGCGGGTGCCCTGTACGACGCGGCGGTCGACGCGGGATTCGACTCGGCGGCGCTGGCTGCGAGGCGGTCCGAGGTCGCGGCTGCCACCGGGAATCCGGACGAGGCGGCGAGATTCGCCGATGTGGTTCTCGACGGCGCTGCCGGGTTCGATGCGACGGATCTGCGTACGGCGGTGCGGGTGTCGGCGTCTGTTGCCGCGCAACGTGGAATGGCCTCGCGCAGTGCGCAATTGTTCGCGTGGCTCGGCGAGGATCGGCTCGGACCCGACGCCGTGTGGGCTGCCCTCTCGGCCGCGGCGGCCGGTGATCGCAGCGCCGCCGACCGTTCGATGGCTGCCGTGACTGCCCTCGCACCGACGTCGTGTATCGCGTCGGGCAGTCTGCTCGTCACCGGGGTGATCGGGTCGATCGATTCGCGGAGCGCAGCCGCGTCGAGTGCCGCTGCCAACGCACTGATGCGGGCAATGACGTTGACGGGCACTACTTCCGATCGTTCGTGCACCCCGGATACTGCCGCTGCCGTCTCGGCGCTGCACGCGGTCCACTGCGGCGACCTACCCCGTGTCGATTCCATCGTGGCGCGAGCACTTCCCGAGCACCGTCCGGGATCGGAGGCGCACACCAGGTTGAGCCTCGTCGGGGCCTGGGCGTCGATGCTGCGAGGGGATACCGCCGAAGCAGGCGTCGCGATCGAGGCACTCCGGATTCCGGTGTCACACGTGCGCAACCAATTGTTCCTGCACGCGATTCGAGTGGGCCTGGCTCGTAGGTCCGGTGACGCAGGGTCACTGATCACGGCTTGGACCCAGGCCCAGAACGTGATCGCCGAATACTCGACCGACCTGTTCGCGCTGTTGCCTCTGGGCGAATTGCTCTTGGCCGCAACTCGACTCGGCCAGGTGGACCGCGTCGAGCATCTGGTGGCGCAGGCCACCGACCTGCTCGCAGCGCTCGGCGATCCACCCGTATGGGCGTCGGCGCTGCATTGGTATCAGGTTCAGGCGGCCATCGTGGCGCAGACTCCCGACGCGTTGGTCCCGCACGCCAAGGCTCTGGCCGCCGCCGCTCCGACCCATCCGTACAGCGCCGCACTCGCCGGTGCCGGTCGCGCGTGGCTCGGCGTGTTGCAGGGCAGGCCCGACGCGACCGAGGTGGAGAATTCGGCACGCACGCTCACCGCCTTCGGACTGCCGTGGGACGGTGCCCGCTTGGCGAGCGAGGCCGCCCTGACCGTCACCGATACTGCGACGGCAACCTCGCTGCTACACATCGCCAGGTCGTTGCGCCAACCCAGCTCGACGGGTCGCGACAGCCCCAGATCGACCCCGCAGCCGACGGGCTCGTTGAGCGAACGCGAAGCCGAGGTAGCCGAACTGCTGGTACTCGGCGTCACGTATCGCGAGGTCGGCAGCCGGCTTTACATCTCCCCCAAGACCGTCGAGCACCATGTGGCTCGCATTCGGCGAAGGCTCGGGGCGCAGTCGCGCTCGGAGTTGATCTCGATGCTGCGCGCCATGGGGTACGGGGCCTCGACCAGCACAAGTGTGGACACTGTAACTGTGCGGGGACCGGGAGCGACATAACGGCCGAGCACCACTCCCCGATCCAGAACAGGTAGCAGCCCCATGACCGAGCAGCCCGGCAGTGCGAGTGTCGGCACACCGGACGTCGGCCTCCACCTGGACGACGAGCGCGCCGTCGCCGCTGTGTCCCATCCGATCGCGCCCGGACCGTCGCTGCACCTGGCGTCACTGCACTCGACCGTGCTTAACACCCATCCCGACGGCACCGTCTCGCTCGGAGATGCAACCGACGACGACTCCGAGGCCTACACACACTTTCTCGACTCCCTCGCCGACGGCGTGGGTGTCACCGGCAGCAAGGGAACCGTCTTTCCTGCCGAGCAACTGACGTCGATGGCCCTGTTGTGCCTGCTCACCGAGGTGGCGTCGTCCATCGGTCTGCGGCCGGGTGATCTTGCCGCGGCGGCAACCTATCCCGCCCGGTGGACTGCCGAGCAGGTGTTCGCGCTGCGTTCGGCCATGAATGCGCACTGGCTCGCACACGTCGCGCTGGTCGCCGAGGAAGAAGCACTCGCCGCGTGGAACGCATCGCTTCTGCCGACCCTGCAGAAGAAGGACACCGCAATCGCCGCTGCCCGCGGTGCTGCGATTCTGGCTGCGCAGTTCCCCGTCGACGCCGTCACCGAGCAGTTCGCGGTGGTGAGCCCGGCGAGATCCGACCGGCGACCACTGTTCGCTGCGGCAGCGTTCGCCGCCGCGTTGACCGTCGGTGCCGCGCTCTTCGCGCTGCAACTCGGTACGCCCACCGACACCGACGTCCCCACCATCGACAACGCCCAGCTGGTCCCGAGCACGTCGTCGAGCGGCACCGGGTCGGGTGGCCCGATCGACTTCCCCACCGTCGTCGCCGAACCGGCCGCCGAGATCGTTCCTGTCGCTCCGTCGACGGCGACCACCACCACGGAAGAGACGACCCCCACCGAAACCTCCGACCTCCCGCGGAGCGAACCGACCGAGACCGAACCCGGGATCGAGATCGAGACGCGCCCAGCGTTCGAGGCACCCGAGGACGACGACCGCGAGAAGCCTCCCATCGCCGTCGAACCGGTCCGACCGGAACTTCCGGACGAACCAACCGACGAGACCCCCGACACCCCTGAGACCCCCGACACCGACCCGGACGACGGGCAGTCCGTAACCGAACAGATCGCACCGAACGACCGATCGGCGGAGACCCCATGAGCGATGCCGGCCATCTCGGAATAACCGTGGGCAACACCAGGTCCGTCGCGGCCTATCGCGCATCGGCCGAGGACGAACCGACGATCGTCGTCCTCCCGACGACTCTGAGATTCGACGAGGACGGCCGCGCCCACCTCGGTGAACCTGCTGAGTCGGCACCGTTCACTCGGTTCGTCGATCTGGTCGGTCAGCAGGAAAATCTCGAGCCCGACGCCGACGCCTACCGCGCCGATGACCTGATGGCCAACGCCGCCAACTGCCTCGTCACGATGGTGTCCACGAAGGCAGGCGTGCCCAGCGACATGCCCGTCACGACGATGACGTACCCGACGCGGTGGACCCGCGCCGCCGTCGCACTGCTTCGTGACGCCCTCGATCACACGGGCCTCATCGATGTCGCCCTGGCTCCGGACGCGAAAGCCGCCAGCGCATTCGCGCAGCCGAGCCCGGGAGCAGCGGTCACCGTGGTCGACATGGGGGCCACCGGCACCGACATCTCCACCTTTCCCGGCGGTGGAACGGTCCGCACCACCGCCGTCGGCGGAGACGCGTTCACCGACGCCCTCTTCGATCACGTGGTGACCGATCGCGAGCACATCGACCTGTCCGACGCGGCAGTCCTGGCAGCCCTTGCCGGCGTCGTCGCCTCGTGCGAGGCCGCCAAACAGACCTTGAGCACGGCCGACGTCGCCACGATCTCGGTCGAACTCCCCGGTGTCTCGCAGTCCGCGACGGTGACCCGAGCCGAGTTCGCAGACCTCGTCGCGCCGTTGCTCCGCCGGCTCGACGTTCCGGGGACGGGCACTGTGATCCTCGCCGGCGGCAGCGCCGCACTTCCGTCGGTGGCAACCGGCATCACCGAACGCTCGTCGGGCCCGGTGCTCGTCGAGCCGCTCGCTGCCACCCGCGGTGCCCTGCTGCTGGCCGAGGTCGAGGATGTCGACGGCAACTCCATGGTGACCGGTGCCGCGCCGATCGTCACCCGAAACGACGGCACGGAGTCCCTCGACACCGACGCCATCCCGGTCGTCGCGCCCGCACCGTCCCTCGCGTTCTCCGAGGCGATCCCTGCGGTCGCTCCGGTGTTCGCTCCCTCGGAATTTCGATCCGAGCCGATCGTTCCGGTCGACGAGAACACCTCGACCACCGATCACTCTCCGGCCGTCGCCGCTGCGCCGGTAGCGGCGAAGAAGGAACGCAGCGAGCGTTCGCGGACGATCGCCACCATCGTTGCCGGTGCAGCAGCAGGCGTGGTCATCGTCCTCGCGATCGCAGCACTGAGCGGAGTGTTCGGTGACGCTCCCGCCGCGACACCCCCGACCGTCACCGATGCCGGCTCGCCGATCGTCACCTCGACGCGCGCGCCCTCGACCACCACCGCCACCTCCGTCGAGCCCGTCTTCGTACCCGAGGTCGTCGAACAGCCGGACGAGCCGTACGTGGCACCCGAACCTGCTCCCCTGCCTGCTCCCGCGCCCGCGCCGGTGCCCGCCCCCGCGCCCGTGGTGCCCACCACGACGCCTGCGGTCACCACGACTCCGGTGACGACCACCCCGGTCGAGACGACGACTCCGGCTGAGACCACCACGACCTCGGATACGGCCACCACCCCATCCGAAGAGCTCGAAGAACCCTGAGCTGCGCGATCACGGATTCCGAGCCCGATGCCCTAGGGTGGGGCGCTGATGACAAGCACCCGATGAAGGGATTTCATGCGTAACACCGGGGCGCTGCGTGCTGCAGTGCTGTGTTCGACGGCTTTTGTACTTCTTGCTTCGTTCTCCGGGACAGCAGCAGCAGAACCCGTCGTCCAGTCACCCGCCGACCAGCTTCCCCGCGAGCTCGTCGAAGCCGTGCAGCGAGATCTGAAGATCTCTCCGCAGGAGTATCTCGATCGGGCGGCCCGCGCGCAGGAACTCTCCGAATACGCATCGGACTTCCGGGCCAGCCGTCCGGCAGATTTCGCCGGTGCCTGGATCGGACCCGACGGCAATGCCGTCGTCGCCGTCACCTCACCTGCTGCGGCGCAGGCCGTCGCCAAGGACGGATACGCCACCGCGCAGTCGCCGGTGTCGGCAGACGGACTCGAGAAGTCGCTGGCAGACCTCAACAGTTGGATTGCCGGCCTCCCTCGCGAGATCTCCGAGCAGATCAACGGAACGGCCATCGACTTCATCGACAACCAGATCGTCATCGATCTGGTGAACAGCCCGATCGGTAGCGCGCTGAACCTGCCCACCCTGCTGGCGAACATCAAGGTCATTCTCTCCCCCGGCGGAAACAAGCCGGTCGACCCGACTCCGATGGGCGGCGACACCTACGTCACCACCTCGGGACCCATCGCCGACGCTCCGGCCACCGACATCAGCATCTGCTCGTTCGGCTTCAACGCCGTCGACTCCTCCGGTTCGGCCGTCAATCTCAGCGCAGGCCACTGCAACCCCGCCAAGGCCACCGGATCCGGCGGCGCACCGGTCTACCTGCCCGATCCGGCCGACATCTCGCGCAGCACGCAGATCGGGTCGTTCGATCGGTCCAGCCTGGGCGCAGAGGACGGCCTCGACTGGTCGGTCATCGCCCTGAACGGCACAGGCATCGCGTCGGGACTCGACCGCCCCACCGTCCGTGGAGCGAACGGCAGCACCGTCACCGTCACCGGAACCGCATCGCCGGTCATCGGAGCGCCGGTCTGCAAGTCCGGGCAGTCGTCGTCGTTCACCTGTGGAGTGGTTGCGGCCGATCGGGTCGAGACACAGCTCTACATGGAGGACGGCACGTCCCGCACCGTTCGCGGATTCGCCAGCACCGCATGCACTCTCGCGGGTGACAGTGGCGGTGCCATCGTGACCGGAACGCTCGCGTTGGGAATCACCAGCGGATCCAACAGCGGCGGCGCACCCGATTGCAACGAGGCCAACCTCGCGCTGGCGCAATACGGTGGCACGGCAAGCCTGGGCATTCCCATCGATCAGGTCACGCGCGCGACCGGAAGCACACTCCGCACCGAATAGTGGGTACGGCGGGAGCCCTCCACCGCCTATAGTCGTACGACGGGTGAACGGCATCACATCTGCAGATGCCCGGGGGGAGAGGTTTCTATGCGTCGCCGAGCGTTCCGGCTGTCGATGTTCGCTGTGCCGATTGTGGTGATGGCGGCCGTGTTCGCGCCCACCGCTGGGGCAGATCCGGTTGCCGACACGATGCTGCCTGAGGCGTTGGCCGACGCGGTTGCCCGCGACCTCGGGCTGTCTCCGCAGCAATTTCTCGACCGAGCGGACGCAGCCCGCCGACTGGCCGAGTTCACCGACACCGTCGGTTCCGAAGGCGTAGCGAGGGCATGGCTGGACGAGGACGGACGTCCCGTCGTCGCGGTGGCGGACGGACCGGCCCACGCCGACGTCGCAGATGCCGCGTCGGCCAACGGTTTCGGGATCGACGCGTCGCCCATCGAGCTACCGCCGGCAATTGTCGATGCCGTCCAGCCGCTGTTGGACCTGCTCCCGTTCGATCCGTCACCGACGGCAGGCCCGATCCGTGCGAGTTCGTATCTCGGCGGTGACAGCTTTCTCGCGGGTACACCGGCCGGCCTCGGTCAGCGGTGCTCCCTCGGATTCAACGCCGTCGACCCGACGCGCGGATCGGTCAACATCACTGCGGGCCACTGCAATCCGAACACCACCGACACCGGTTCCGCGGCACTGACGGGCGCGTATCCGATGTACGGCAGTCTGGTGGGCTCGAAATTCGGAACGTTCTATCGAACCAGCCAGTCCCGCAACGATTACGCCTTGATCGACATCGACGACGCCAATGCCGCCGAATTCGAGAGCAACGCCGTGCGAGTCCCCGGAGCAGGCCCACTGCACGTCACCGGGACGGTGGACCCGATCGTGGGAGCACCGGTGTGCAAATCCGGATCCAGAACCGGATTCAGCTGCGGCACAATTCTTTCCACCGGACAGCACGTCGCGCTGGGCGACAACGTCCTGGACCGTGGCTTCTCCACCTCCATCTGCGCGCTACGCGGAGACAGTGGCGGCCCTGTCGTCAGCGGCACCCTCGCGGTCGGCATCGCCAGTGCATCGAACGTGGGCGATCAGCCCTCCTGCGAGGTCGCGACCGTCGTCAGCATGCTGCAGGGTCAGCGGCCCGAGCTGTTCGCCACCCCTATCAACGACGTACTCGCCGAGAACCCGGGCCTGACGATCCGAACGTCCTAGCCCGTGGACGGTCGCAGACGTGACAGCGCCGCGTAGCCGACTCTTCGCGCATGCGCGAACCCGGGCGACAACTCCCATCGACGCACCAAGCCGACCAGAATCCGAGACCCGACCATGCGTGTGGGGACGCCCACCACGGCCAGCACGTCGTAGCCCGAGGTGGACCAGGACTTCTTGATGTCGTTGACACCGACGCCCAGGTCCAGCACGGTCACGTCGAGCTCGTCGTGGCTCTGGACGAACCATTCCATCATCTGATGCCCGGGTTGATACTTCGCAACCTCGGGATCGTAATGCGTCAACCAGGCTTCGAGTCGAGCTCCGGTCCGAACACAGATCTGATGCGCACGCCATCGCCCCTCCACACTCACCCCGGAGAGAGTCAATCTCCCGGCCGCTGCTTCGCGAGCCAGGAAGTCCTTGGCCGACGCCGACGGGTCGGCGGGCGATTCCTCCGCAAGGTAGTCGGTGCGATCGCTGTGGAGCGTCGACGCGGCCGCCAAGCGGGATATGTCCGCCCAGCGTCGCTCGAAGTGCTTCGCATCGCGGATGGTCTCCATAGTGAGAGGACTCCCGGCCCGCTCGGCCTGACGTCTGTACTTTCCGAGCCGCTTCAGCGAACTGTGCCCACGCACGTCCCGAGCGGTACTTCCCTCCGGCACGTCGATCACCGGAACTCGCTCCCGCACGATCGACTCCGAACGCCACCGCTGATGCGCACCGAGCGCCTCGACGGCGTTTCGATCGCCGATCATCGAATCCGCGTAGAAGATCAGACCGCAGCGGTCGACGGCATCCCACAGGACACGAGACGACGCGTCGTCCTCGCTGAGCAGTTCCGTCGGAACGCCCTGCCCGGCCCCGAGAATCTTCGCCACCTTCAGCGGACCGAGTCGCGTCACGAACATCGGGGCCAGGGCCACCAGACGCGTACCTCGACGCACGTGTACGAAGACCAGCTCACTGCCCGCAGGTCGCGGTGCATTCAACGCATAACTGCGGCGAGAAGAGAAGACCGTTCCGACTCGCTCGGCCAGTGCGTCCCACTCGTCGCGAAGTTCGTCGGACAGCGTTCTGTCCACGGCTCCGATAATGGGTTCGTAGTCGGTTTCCATGCTATTTACTTTACGGAAAGTTTAATAAGCGTGTGAAAGCACTTCTTCGTTGCACTCGATCCAACGGTGCTCGTACGGGTGCGGCGGTCGCCCGAACTCGACGCCGACCCACCCAGAACGCAGAAAACCCGCACCCTCGACGAGAGTGCGGGTTTTTGGTGAAGACTTGCTTACTTGGCCCAGACCGTGGTGCCCGGTGCCGCGTTCAGCGTGTTGATCAAGTCGATGCCTGCAACAACGAGGGTGGGTCCGCCGGCAATGATCGTGCCCGCGATGCCGCCGATCGTTGCACCGAGCGGTACCGACGCCAAGCCGACGGGGCCACCGAGGAAGCCGAGTCCACCGACAACAGCACCGATCGCGGTGCCGGTGAATCCACCGATCGCGGTCGCGATTCCCAGCTGCGAGGAGAAGTTCTGCTGCGCCTTGAGGTTCTCCTCGGGCGAGGCGACGGTCGTTGCGCCGATGCTGCGCGAGTTGGCCGAAGCCTTCGTGAAGTCGAGATCCGGGATCAGACGCAGGGTCTTGCCGTTGTCGTCGACGTTCTGCTCGTACGGGAAGTTGAGTCCGCCGAGGTTGAACGACAGCGGGAGAGTCACCAGCGTGTTGTCGGCGGCGTCGAGGACGTCGACGGTCTTGCCGTCGTCGGCGACCTTGAAGACGCCTGCGTCGATGGTGGTGACGATCGTGCGATCTTCGAGATCGACGGTGTAGTTGGTGTCACCGGGGGCCGTTTCATCGGCGGGCTGTGCGTACGCGGTTCCGCTGGCCAGGCCCATCGCGACTGCGACGAGGGCCGACGTGACGACCAGTTTGCTGAGTTTCATGTGGAGTTCAGTTCCGTTTCTGTGGCGTTGAGTGCTTGGCAGTACCGCTAGGCAGCCGTCAAGCGCAAAGTCACCCCGATGACTCTTTTGCGACTTTTGGTGCGCCCGAATTGTAGCGTAAGAATCGGACCGGTCGTTGTCCTTTTGTGACAGGTTCTCCACCTGTCAGTTACCCACTGTCACAAACATTTTGGATATTCGCAGCACAGCGACTCGAGTCACGTCATGCTGGGATCGGAGATGTCGATCGTTCGAACGATCGAGGAAGACCGAGCGCGTGATCCCACCGGCCCCAGGCGGCCCGTCGGCGACATCCCGCCACACGAACGGAGTAGGTAAGGACTGCCTTCTCGACAGCACCTCGACGGCCTACGCATACGGTGATCTGCGAGACAACCTACCGACGAGTTCAGCCCACCCGTCGGACGGCCTCACTTCCCCACCCACCAGCACCGCTTCACTCGGTGGTGCTAAGTTACCCGTCAGTACGGCAAAACTGCTACTGGCGAGTAACATAGTCCGTCAGCCAGCTCGACGGGCCGAACCCGCGGTAGCCCCCAGCTGCCACCTGAACGAAAGGCCGCGACATGAACGCCCTGACGATCACGTTGGGCACAGTCGGTGCTCTGCTCAGCCTCGTGTGTTGGTACGTCTTCATTCGCGGGGGCCTGCGGATGTTCAACATCGTGCGACTCGGCCAGCC
This sequence comes from Rhodococcus sp. 05-2254-6, assembly GCF_002258565.1. NCBI lineage: Bacteria > Bacillati > Actinomycetota > Actinomycetes > Mycobacteriales > Nocardiaceae > Rhodococcus > Rhodococcus sp. 05-2254-6. The sequence continues at coordinate 22,596 of NZ_NOZF01000082.1, read as the reverse complement.
GGCACCCGACCGCTGGCGACCGATAGTCCCTCGCTTCAAGCAGATGGTCGTCGAGTTCCTGGCGCACACCAAGATGGTCAAGTTCCGCACCGTCGGCTGGGCGCACTGGCTGGTCATGATCGGCTTCATGCTCGGTGCCATCGTCTGGTTCGAGGCATACGGCCAGACGTTCAACCCCGAGTTCCACTGGCCCATCATCGGTGACACCGCGGCCTACCACCTCATCGACGAGCTGCTCGGACTCGGCACGGTCATCGGCATCACCACGCTGATCATCATTCGCCAGCTCAACCACCCGCGTAAGCCCGAGCGTCAGTCGCGCTTCGCCGGCTCCGGGTTCAAAGCCGCCTACTTCGTCGAGGCCGTCGTGCTCATCGAGGGCCTCGGCATGGTGTTCGTCAAGGCAGGCAAGATCGCCACCTACGGGCATGGGAACCCGTACACGGACTTCTTCACGATCCGCTTGGCCGAGCTGCTGCCCGCCAACTCGAACATGGTCGCGGTGTTCGCGTTCATCAAGCTGATGTCCGGCATGATCTGGCTCTACATCGTCGGTTCACGCATCAACTGGGGTATCGCGTGGCACCGCTTCACCGCGTTCCCCAACATCTACTTCAAGCGCATGGACGACGGTACCGTCGCCCTCGGCCCGGCCAAGCCGATGATGTCCGGCGGCAAGGTCCTCGAGATGGAAGAGGCCGACCCCGACGTCGATGCGTTCGGCGCAGGCAAGATCGAGGACTTCAGCTGGAAGGGCTGGCTCGACTTCACCACCTGCACCGAGTGCGGACGCTGCCAGTCGCAGTGCCCCGCCTGGAACACCGGCAAGCCCCTGTCCCCCAAGCTGCTGATCATGTCGCTGCGCGACCACAGCCACGCCAAGGCTCCGTACCTGCTGGCCGGCGGCAAGAAGGACATGGCGGGCGACGAGGTCGGACTCGTCGACTCCGAGGGCAACGTCGACCAGAAGGCGCTGGACGCCATCCCGCAGAACGCTCGGGACGAGGCCGATCGCAAGCTCGTCGCCGACGCCATCGAGGGCGGCATCATCGATCCCGAGGTGCTGTGGAGCTGCACCACGTGCGGTGCCTGCGTCGAACAGTGCCCGGTGGACATCGAGCACGTCGACCACATCATCGACATGCGTCGCTACCAGGTGCTCATCGAATCGGAGTTCCCGTCCGAGCTCGCAGGTCTGTTCAAGAACCTCGAGAACAAGGGCAACCCATGGGGCCAGAACTCCAAGGACCGCCTCAACTGGATCAACGAGATGGACTTCGACATCCCGGTCTTCGGCCAGGACGCCGATTCGTTCCAGGACTACGAGTACCTGTTCTGGGTCGGCTGTGCCGGTGCCTACGAGGATCGCGCCAAGAAGACCACCAAGGCCGTCGCCGAGCTGCTCGCCACCGCAGGCGTGAAGTTCATGGTGCTCGGCGCGGACGAGACCTGCACCGGCGACTCTGCTCGCCGCGCGGGCAACGAGTTCCTGTTCCAGCAGCTCGCCATGCAGAACATCGAGACGCTGAACAGCGTGTTCGACGGTGTCGAGCAGAGCAAGCGCAAGATCGTCGTCACCTGCGCGCACTGCTTCAACGCGCTCGGCAACGAGTACCCGCAGGTCGGCGGTGACTACGAGGTGGTGCACCACACGCAGCTGCTCAACCGCCTCGTGCGCCAGAAGAAACTGATCCCGGTGGCCTCGGTCAGCCAGGACATCACCTACCACGACCCGTGCTACCTCGGCCGCCACAACAAGGTGTACGACGCTCCGCGTGAGCTCATGGCCGCGTCGGGCTCCAATCTCAAGGAGATGCCGCGCCACGGTGAGCGGTCCATGTGCTGTGGTGCCGGTGGCGCTCGCATGTGGATGGAAGAGAACATCGGCAAGCGCATCAACATCGACCGGGTCGACGAGGCACTGGCGACCAACCCGAAGAAGATCGCCACCGGTTGCCCGTTCTGCCGCGTCATGCTCACGGACGGTGTCACTGCACGTCAGGAAGGCGGCGCACACGAGGGCGTCGAGGTCGTCGACGTCGCGCAGCTGATGCTCGAGTCGATCACCCGCGTCGAGTCCTCGGTACTGGGCGAGAACATCAAGGTCATCCCCCGCGAGCGCACTCCGGAGGAGAAGCTCGCGACCGAAAAGGCGATGGAGGTCGAAGAGGCCGAACGCATCGCCCCCGTCGAGGAGCCGGCCGAGGCGAAGTCCGCTCCGGCAGCTCCGGCGCCCAAGGCCGGCGGCGGTCTGAAGATGAAGGGTCTGGCCAAGGCTCCGGGAGCGAAGGCACCCGGTTCTGCCACCAAGGCCGAAGAGCCTACGGAGGAGGCTGCACCCGCGGCCAAGCCCAAGGGTCTCGGAATGGCAGGCGGCAAGGCACCCGGTGGCAAGGGTCTGCAGATGAAGGGCAAGGCACCCGGCGCGAAGGCGGCTGCACCTGCACCTGCCGACACTGCTGCCGAAGCTCCTTCTGCCGAGGCCTCGGAATCGACTCCGTCCGTCAAGCCCAAGGGTCTGGCTGTGAAGTCCGGATTCAAGAAGCCGGGTGCCAAGACACCAGGTAAGCCGGCCGAGGGCACCGCGGCTCCCGCCGCGGAGCCGTCGACCACTGACGCACCTGCGGAATCGGCTTCTGCTGCAACCGAATCCAAGCCGACCGTCCAGCCGAAGGGTCTGGCCGTGAAGTCCGGATTCAAGAAGCCGGGAGCCAAGGCACCGGGTAAGCCTGCCGCCGAGGCTCCGGTCTCCGACGACACTGCTACCGAGGCACCTGCTGCTGAGGCACCGGTTGCCGAGGCTAAGGCGTCGGAAGCACCCGCCGCCGAGGCTGCCGCAGAATCCAAGCCGACCGTCAAGCCCAAGGGCCTGGCCGTCAAGTCCGGGTTCAAGAAGCCGGGCGCACGGACACCTGGTGCAGCAGCGGCAACACCCGCCGAGGCGTCGGACACCACCGAGGCACCAGCCGAGGCGTCGGACACCACCGAGGCACCAGCCGAGGCATCCGCGGCCGAAGCACCCACCGAGGCACCCGCCGAGGCGTCGACCACCGAGGCACCCGCCGAGGCGGCCAGCACCGAGGCACCAGCCGAGGCATCGGACACTCCGTCCAGTGGTTCGGATGACCGCACGCCACCCAAGCCGAAGGCCGGTGGACTCGGATTCGCCCCGGGAGCCAAGGTTCCAGGTCGCCGGAAGTAACCTCACACCCCCTTTTACCGACTACGCGCCCTTGCTCACTGCCGAGCAGGGGCGCGCAGTCGTCTGTAGGGGTGTGAGGTCCACTCCCACGAGTTATCCACAGGCAGCGAGTTATCCACAATCGGCCACTGGGGTCTTGCCGAAACCGATTGCGCCCGAGAGCATTTCTTCATGACCCGCATCGTCTCGCGATCCGACGCACTCTCCCGCGGAATTTCCGACGCAGAATTGCAGCGCTACTGCCGAACGCGAGCATGGCGTCGACTCCGTCCCGGACGGTTCGTCAGCAGAGACGAATTCGACGCCCTGCCCAGGGAAGACAAGCATCGAGTGATCACCGAGGCCGTGTTCGACGCAACCATCGCCTCCGACGCCGTTGTCAGCCATGTGAGTGCGGCTGTCTTCCACGGTCTCGATGTGTGGAATGCCGACCTGAGCCGGGTGCACATCACGCGCAATCGCGCCCGGGGCGGAGGTCGGAGCAGCGCCGTTCGAGCGGTGCACACCTCGCCGTACACCGACGAGGAAGTCGTGGACTTCGACGGCGTTCGGGTCACCGCTCTGGCGCGCACAGTTGCCGATTGCGCTCGCTCACTTCCGTTCGAGACTGCTGTCTGTATCGCGGACTTCGCGGCGAGAGCACGCGGACTCGCTGCCGAAGATGTTGTTGCAGCACTGGATTCGTGCACGAACCATCCGGGCAATCGGTCGGCACGTCGGGTTGCGGAGTTCATGGACGGCCGGTCCGAAAGTGTCGGGGAGTCACGCACCCGCGTGGTGCTACGTCATCTGGGCTACACCCCACAGCTGCAGGTACCGATCACGGATTCCCGTGGCTTCGTCGGGCGCGTGGATTTCGATCTGCCCGACATCGAGACTGTTCTCGAATTCGACGGCAAGGTGAAGTACGGGCGCTACGTGCCCGAGGGGAAGTCTGCGGCCGATGTGTTGTGGGAGGAGAAGCGCCGCGAAGATCGCATTCGCGCAACCGGCCGTCAGGTGGTGCGAATCGCCTGGTCGGATCTCGATCGCCCCGAGCTCGTCGATCGGATGATCCGCGATGCTGCCGACAGAGCCGGCCGACGCCACCGAGCGACCCTTCTACCGACCGCGCGCCCGTCCTCGCGTCGAAATGCAGGCGCGCACCCTGCAAAAGCGGTGTGAGGTTCCCGCGAACCCCCCTCGGAAGTAGCCGAATCGGACATCGTGAGTATGGTCGGACGCGAAGGCGTACCGACAAGTAGGGAGCAGGCATGACCGACGACGCGGACAAGCTCTTTCGCCGCTACGACGAGTGGTGGACGGCTCTGTCGCCGGACGACCGAGCGCACGTCGAGCAGTGTTGCGAATCCGGCCGCACCGACGAGCGCCTCTGTGCACTCATTCTCGAGAACGACGGCCCGTCGAAGGCAGCGTTCGAGGTGGGCAGCAAGTTGTCCGAGGGCAACAGCAAGTACTGCGCCATCCCCAGTGCACTCCTCGAGTTTCTGGAAGCGAAGCGCGCGCACCCACCACTCAGCTAGCGGGACGCCACAGCTGCAGCTCGGGGATTCCGGGCGGCGTGAACCCCATGACCTGGCCGTAGAAGGACAGTTCGGATTCTCGCGCGTTCACCTGCGTTTCCAGTTTGCGGAATCCGTGCGACTCACCCGCATAAGCCAGGTAGGCGTGCGGTATCCCCTTGCTCACCATGGCATCTCGGAATCGTTCGGCCTGCGACGGCGGCACGATCGGATCGTCGAGTCCCTGCAACAACAGCACTGGGCAAGAGAGTCCGTCGACGTTGTTCACCGGTGCCCGGGTGCGGTACAGATCGATGGCCTCGGGCAACGGTCCGATGAGCCCGTCGATGTAGCGGGACTCGAAGTCGTGGGTCTCGGCAACGAACAGCTCGAGCTCCGCCACTCCGAAGTACGATGCGCCGCAAGCGAACACATCGGACGATGTCAGCGCAGCCAAGACCGTCCACCCGCCCGCGGAGCCACCTTCGATCGCCAATCTGGCGGGGTCGGCGAGTCCACTGTCGGCCAGCCCCTGCACCGCGGCGATGGTGTCTTCGACGTCGACCACTCCCCACTGCCCGCGCAGCCGGTTGCGGTATTCGCGGCCGTATCCACTGGAACCGCCGTAGTTCACATCGACGACGCCGATGCCGCGGCTGGTGAAGTAGGCGAACAACGGGTTCAGAGCGGGTGCCACGTGCGCCGTGGGGCCGCCGTGGACGAAGGCGACGTACGGCGGCAGTTCACCGTCCAGGCCTTCGTAGTCGGGGTTGCGCGGCGCATAGGTGATGGCGTGCACCTCACGGTTCGGCCCCTGGAACGTCACCTGACGCCCCTCGGGGAGGTATGCGCTGTCGGGTACGGACTCGAAACCCGAACGCACAGAAGTCAGTTCACGAGATTCGAGGTCGAGTGCGAACAGCGCGCTTGCCACGTACGCTCCGCCGCCCTTGATCAGCACGGTCGAGCCGGAGCGCCCACCGAGCCCCACCGAGGTCATACCGTCGAGCGCGATGTCCTCCAGCACTCCGGACGCCGGGTCGAGCAGCGCAAGGGTGTCGGTGCCGACAGTCCGCACGGTGAGCAGTGTCCCGTCGTCCAGCACCTCGTACCAACTCGATCCCAACCGCCACAGTGGAGCACCGAAATCCGCGTCGAGCGTCAGCAGCGGCGTGACCGACCCGTCGAGCTTGACCGAATACAGGTTCCACCAACCACTTCGGTCACCGATTGCGTACAGCGACTCGTCGTCGATCCATTCCGGTTGCAGCACCGATTCCTCGGTCGAGCCGAGCAGAACCGTCCAGGACGACGGCTCGGCCAGCGAGGCGACGCGCAGTTCCGTTCCGTCCCAGGGCATCTGCGGGTGGTTCCACGCGATCCAGGCGATGTGGGTGCCGTCGGGTGACAGTCTCGGGAACGCCAGAAAGTCCGAACCCGCCACCAGCGAGCGCACCCCGCCGCCGCCGAGATCGATGGCCACGATGTCTCGGGACACCGCGCCTGCGTCGTGCATCTCGCGAACTGCGATCACGTCGGTGCCGACCACCGAGAGGTCCGCGTACCGAATGCTCGACGCCACAGCCGGTTTCGGGGTCAGCGGGACGGGTGCGGCGCCGGGGGTGAGTCGGTAGACGCGTTGATCGGAGAACTCGGCGAACACCAGGTCTCCGTCGGCCGTCGCAGTCCAGGCTCCCCCGCCGTATTCGTGGACGCGGGTGCGGGCGTTGAACGGTGCGGGCAGAACCGGCTGCACTTCTCCGTCGACATACCGGCAGATGGCCGTTCGGCCTTGTTCGGCGGGCCGCAGTTCCGACCACCAGATCTCGCTGCCGACGAAGCGCCCGCCCTCGACGGGGTGGCCCGCCGACGACAGATCTGCTGCGGTGATGGGCGAGGGCCAGGATCCGAAGGCGAGAGCAGTCACGCCGTCCACCTTAGTGAACTGACATGCACGTAACGCGTTGTTCACCGGCCCTTCAACCATGACCCGGATGATGGGGGTCGAGTAGCACTAGGGGGACACCATGCGCCGGACCACTACCCATTCGGTGGACCACGAAATTCTGACCTTCGGCCGAACCTGGCGGGGATACGGCGGAGGCAGCGACGAGGACATCTACGTGGCATTCGGCATCGACGCGCGTACCTACTTCCAGCGATTGCGTCGCATCCTGGACTCGCCGGTCGCCGAGGACCTGTCCCCGGACGAGCGGTCCGCGATCGCCGACATCTGCCGCACGAGACTCGCCTGAGCCACCGCTACACCGGTACCAACAGCTCCGGGCTGTTGTTCTTCACACTGTTGACCGCGGTACTCACCTCGTAGGGCTCGAGCCGCGCCTCAGGGATGGCCGCCAACAGATCCTGCACGTCGCCGAGATCGGTCACAGTGGGGTCGAGCCAGCTCGCGCGCAGCTCCGGCGGAAGCACCACCGGCGAGCGATCGTGAATGTGCCCGAGCGCATCGGCTGCAGGAGAGGTGAGCACGGTGACCGACCAGACCCACCGATCCTCGTCGTCCTCGGCCTTGGTGGGGTCTCGCCACAGCTCGTACAGGCCGGCCATCGCCAATACTCCAGGAGTGGAGCCCGCGGAACGACCACTATCCAAGCCCTCGTGCAGGAAGTACGGCACCTTCGCGCCGTCGCGCTTTTCCCACTCGTAGTAGCCGTCTGCGGGCACGATGCATCGTCGACGGCTCGCCGCCTTCTTGAACGACGGCTTCTCGGTGATGGTCTCGGACCTGGCGTTGATCAGTCGAGAACCGATTTTGGCGTCCTTCGCCCACGAGGGGATCAGGCCCCAGCGCACCGACCGCAGTTGTCGCACGGCGTCGGCCTCGGGTTCGTCCTTCGGTGCGCGCTCGAGCACCGTCCGGACCGTCTGGGTGGGGGCCACGTTGTACGACGGCGGCACCTCCGCACCGACGGTCTCGGCGATGTCGAACACCGCCTGCAGGTCACTGTCACTCCGGGTACTGGCATACCGTCCGCACATGGAACGAGATTGTTCCACCCGCCACCGACATCTCGGGCGAAACAACCTCGTGGAATTACGTGGCACCCACCTGGCACGATGTGACGGGTGACCACTCCGCAGATCCACTCCCAGCCGCGTTACCGCACGTTGCAGCAGTCGACCAAGCTGCAGAACGTGCTGTACGAGATCCGCGGGCCGGTACACGCCCATGCCGCGCGGCTCGAGGCGGAGGGGCACCGCATCCTCAAGCTCAACATCGGCAATCCGGCCCCGTTCGGGTTCGAGGCCCCCGATGTGATCGTGCGGGACATGATCGCGGCGCTGCCGGTGGCGCAGGGGTACTCGGAATCGAAAGGCATTCTGTCCGCGCGGCGCGCCATCGTCACCCGATACGAGCTCGAGCCGGGCTTCCCCGAGCTCGACGTCGACGACATCTACCTCGGCAACGGGGTGTCCGAGCTCATCACGATGACGATGCAGGCACTGCTCGACGACGGTGACGAAGTACTGATCCCGGCTCCGGACTATCCGCTGTGGACGGCGATGACGACACTGTCCGGCGGCAAGGCCGTGCATTACATGTGCGACGAGGAGAACGGCTGGAATCCCGATCTGGCCGACATCGAGTCCAAGATCACTCCGAAGACCGTCGCACTGTTGGTGATCAATCCCAACAATCCGACGGGTGCGGTGTACTCGAAGGAGGTGCTGCAGGGCATCGTCGATCTCGCACGCAAGCACCAGCTGCTGCTGCTCGCAGACGAGATCTACGACCGGATTCTCTACGACGACGCAGAGCACACCTCGCTGGCGAGCCTGGCTCCCGACCTGCTCTGCCTCACGTACAACGGACTGTCCAAGGCGTATCGAGTGGCCGGTTACCGCGCCGGCTGGCTCGCGATCACCGGACCGAAGAAGCACGCCGCAGGATTCATCGAAGGTATCGACCTTCTCGCGTCGACGCGACTGTGCCCCAATGTGCCTGCGCAACATGCCATTCAGGTCGCTCTCGGCGGATACCAGAGCATCGAGGATCTGATCCTGCCCGGCGGCCGTCTGCTCGAGCAGCGCGACGTCGCATGGGAGAAACTCAACGCGATTCACGGCGTCTCGTGCGTCAAACCGCGGGGTGCGCTGTACGCGTTTCCGCGACTCGACCCCGAAGTACACGAAATCTACGACGACGAAAAGCTGGTCCAGGACCTGTTGCTGCAGGAGAAAATCCTCGTGGTTCAAGGCACCGGATTCAACTGGCCCGGCCACGATCACATCCGCATCGTGACTCTGCCGTGGGCGCGAGACCTGGCGGTGGCGATCGAGAGGTTCGGTAACTTCCTCGCGTCGTACAAGCAGTGACACCGGAAGTTACTCGAAAGTAGTTGAAAGTGATGCACAAAACATCGGTGTGATCCCGCCTCAGCGACGAATGATCTGTACATTGGCGGACGGCACTTCGGTGCCCGCGAGCCCTGGTCGTCCCCTCCCCCCCCGGGTCGGTCAGGTGGTGGCGGGGGACGCCCCCCCCTGCTCCCCGCCACCGAGCTCCTCGCATCTGTCACCAACCTGGCCCCGTACTAGCCTTGCATGGTGGAACCACACGGCAATCCTCCCGACGGCACCAAGCCGAGCCTCGACTCCTACGCGGGCCACGGGCACGGGCACGGCCACAGCGATACTCCGGTTCCGTTGGGACCGGTGGCGGCCAAGGTCGTCGTCGGACTGTTGGTCGCCATTGCCATCGCCGTGATCGGTGGTGCGATCGCTCTGTGGCCGAGCCAGCAGAGCGTCGACATCCCGTTGCCGTTCCAGACCTCCGGCGGTGGCGCAGTGTCCACCGAGGCGGGCACCATCACCTCGCAGAGCATCGGGCCCTGCGGAAGTCCCGACGCCGGAAGACCGTTCACCGGTGACCCGACCCCCGCGGTCAACGACTCCTACGAATGTCAGCGCAGCATCGTCGACATCACCACGGGCGAGGACGCGGGCAAGCGCACGGTACTCGAGATCGCTCCGGGGCCCGGGCAACCGACCCTGAGTGCCGGCGAGGACATCCGGTTGGTTGTACAGACCGACCCTGCCGGTGGAGTCCGCTACTCCTTCAACGACTATTCCCGCGGGCTACCGTTGGCGCTGATCGTCGGCGTGTTCGCGGTGGTCATCTGCATCGTCGCCCGCTGGCGGGGATTCCGTGCACTGGTCGGCCTGCTCATCGCGTTCGCCGTGCTGGTCGTGTTCATGCTGCCCGCCCTGCTCGACGGTGCACCCGCCATTCCGGTGGCCCTCGTCGCCGGTGCGGTGATTCTCTATGCCGTGCTCTATCTGGCGCACGGTGTGAACCTTCGGACCAGCTCGGCGCTGCTGGGCACCCTCACCTCGATGGCAGTGGCGGCGGTGCTGTCGTACGTCGCCATCCGCATGACCCACCTGACCGGATTGTCCGAGGAACAGAACACCGCCGTACAGACGTACATTGGCAACGTCAGCGTCACCGGTCTACTGTTGGCCGGCTTCATCATCGGCTCGCTCGGTGTGCTCAACGACGTGACGATCACGCAGGCGTCAGCGGCCTTCGAGCTCGCCTCGGTGGACGAGACGGCGTCGCGGCGCGAGATCTTCACCGCGACGATGCGGGTGGGTCGCGATCACATCGCCAGTACCGTCTACACGCTCGTGCTCGCCTACGCCGGTGGCGCACTGCCGCTGCTGCTGCTCTTCAGCGTCGCCGACCGATCCATCCAGGACGTACTCACCGGCGATTCGGTGGCCATCGAGATCGTCCGCTCCGCAGTCGGCGGTGTGGCGCTTGCCCTGTCGGTTCCGCTGACCACGGCGATCGCCGTGCTGTTGGCCCGCCCCATCAACGTGGGCGGGCCCTCCAACCGAGCGCAGCGCCGGGCGACGGCACCCACCCGCAAGAGCAGGCGCTCCGGTCGTCACAGCGCGTGAGCGGCTCCGCCGCACGTGAGTGGAAGCTCGTAGTGGGCTACGAGTTTTCGTGCACGTGCGGCGCAGCCGCTCAGGCGAACGCAGCGGCGACGGTCTCCGACAACAGTGCACCGTTGTGCGTGCTCAGGCCGGCTTTGAGACCCGGGTCCGC
>NZ_NOZF01000082.1:0-11713 GCF_002258565.1 Rhodococcus sp. 05-2254-6 | reverse complement strand
CGTGCACGAAAACTCGTAGCCCACTACGAGCTTCCACTCACGTGCGGCGCAGCCGCTCAGGCGAACGCAGCGGCGACGGTCTCCGACAACAGTGCACCGTTGTGCGTGCTCAGGCCGGCTTTGAGACCCGGGTCCGCCTCGCAGGCAGCTTCCCAACCCTTGTCGGCGAGTGCGACGATGTACGGCAGGGTGGCGTTGGTGAGCGCGTAGGTGGACGTGCGCGGTACGGCACCGGGCATGTTGGCGACGCAGTAGAACACCGACTCGTGCACCTTGTACGTGGGATCGGCGTGGGTGGTGGCGTGCGAATCCTCGAAGCAGCCGCCCTGATCGATGGCGATGTCGACCAGAACCGAACCCGGCTTCATACGCTGAACCAGACTGTTGGACACGAGCTTCGGCGCCTTCGCTCCGGGTACCAACACTGCGCCGATGACGAGATCCGCTGCGAGAACGGCCTGTTCGAGCTCGTAAGCGTTGGATACCAGAGTTTTCACCGCACCGCGGTACTGATCGTCGATGGCGCGCAGCGCCTTCACATCGAGATCGAGCACGGTGACGTCGGCGTGCATGCCGAAAGCGATTGCGGTGGCGTTCCTTCCGGACACGCCGGCTCCGATCACCACGACGTTGGCGGGGCGGACTCCGGGAACTCCGCCCATCAGAACTCCGCGCCCGCCTTCACTGGACATCAGGTGGTAGGCACCGGCCTGCGGCGCGAGGCGTCCGGCAACCTCACTCATCGGGGCGAGCAACGGCAGGGAACCGTCTGCAGCAGTGACTGTTTCGTAGGCGATGGCGGTGGTACCCGACTCGAGCAGCGCATCGGTGCACGGCTTGGACGCCGCGAGGTGCAGGTAGGTGAACAGCACCTGCCCCTTCCTCAGGCGTGAATACTCCTCGGCGATAGGTTCTTTGACCTTCAAGAGCAGGTCCGCAGACTCCCAGACCTCGGCGACATCGGTGAGAATCTGCGCCCCGGCGGCCTTGTAGTCGGTATCGGTGAACGACGAACCGGCTCCTGCCTCGGTTTCGATGATCACTTCGTGTCCTCGCGAGACCAGTTCGTGCACGCCTGCCGGGGTGATGGCCACCCGGTATTCGTGGTTCTTGATCTCGCGTGGAATTCCGATCTTCATGGCGGCCTCCTCGGTGGCGGGTGATGTGAAGCCGGGGCTCCATCCGTGTAGGCCAACTATGAATTATCTACGAAATACCTGCAACGGAAGTGAATATAATTCTGTACGATGCCAAAATGGTGAGCAATAGTTCGTTCGAGACGGGTGAAGCGGGGTCTCGGTCGAACGATGTTCGGTCGGTGCCACTGGACCGAATCGACCACATCCTGCTCGACGAGCTCCGCCGCGACGCCCGTACACCCAACAACGCGCTCGCTGCCGCGGCCGGGATCGCACCGTCGACCGCACTGGCGCGGGTTCGTGCTCTGGTCGAACGCGGCGTCATCCGCGGCTTCCACGCCGAGATAGACCCCGAGGCACTCGGCCAGGGCATTCAGGCCATGATCTCGGTTCGGCTGCAAGCAGATGCTCGACGACGCATCAGCGAATTCGGTTCGAAGATCGCCTCACGGAAGGAGACGCTGAACATCTACTTCATTGCCGGTGCGGACGACTTCCTGGTGCATGTGGCAACCGTCGACACCGCCACTCTTCGCGACTTCGTCGTCGAGAATCTCAGCGCTGACCCTGCTGTGGCCGCTACCGAGACCATCCTGATCTTCGAGCACATCAGGCCGCGAAACACTCACGGAGAGAAGTGAATCGGGTCAGGGAGCGGGCGGGGCAATCGGCGGGAAACCGGGCAGCGTGAAATCCGGGAATCCCGGAATCAGCGGCGGTGGCTGCTGCGTCGTCGGAGGAACGCTCTCGACGGGTGGCGGCGGCGCAGGCTCGGCCGTGGTCGTCGTCGGCTCCGGAGTCCACGGCTCCTGGTAGACCTCGGTCTCCGGTGGCACGGTGGTCGGTTCGACCGTGGTTTCCGGTGCAGGTGCGGGCGGCGGCAACACCGGCGCTGGTGTCACCGACGTGGGCGTCACCGTGGTGGTGGCAGCGGGAGCTTCGGTCTGGTTCCGACTGACCGAAGTGTCGACCACCTGTGGTGTGTTCTGCTGGGTGATCATGAACGCGGAGCCGCCCACCACCAACGCGAGACCGAGCGCGAGAACACCTCCGGTGCGGAGCTTGCGCCGAGCCCGAGTGCGGTCGTCCTCGCCGTCGTCGTCGTCGTAATCGGCGTCGAGCCAGTAGACGTTCTTCAGCTGGAACGGAACCGGCTTGCCGTCGTCTGCGGCCTCGGGCTTGGCAGCAGAGTTCTCGGCAGACGAATCCCCCGTGTTCGCGCTCAACGCAACGACCTCCCCGTCGACCCGCGCCCCCTGCACGTGGTCGTCGAGAACATCTTCCACCACCGGTGAGGTCTCCGGAACCGAATCGACTGCACTTGATTCGGCGGAGTCCGTGAACCTCGAGGAAGCGAATTCTCCCGAGGTACCGGTGGGATCGGCCGGGCCTTCTGACGTCGGGACTTCGGACACCGGCACTTCGGGCACCGGCACCTCGGACACCGTGTCCTGCGAGTGCGCGCCGACCGCTGCCGCCGCTATCCAGGGACGGGCCGGAACAGGACGCGCCGGCGAGGGAGCCTGGACAGGCACACCGGGCGCGGCGTGCTGAGACTCGGTATTCGCCGGAACCGGACGGACCGGCGCGGGTAGCGGCGGCGGCACGGAAGCCGGTTCCGAGCGGACCCGCGACGTGGGTTCGGCGGTCATCGGCGCAGCGGACGTCGCCTGCCGATTCGGTGCCCGTCTCGTTCCGGTTCGCGTGCGTGAATGCGGCCGAGCGGCCAGTGCCGCTCCACGTGCCGCGACGGTCTCGGGCTCGGTCGGCACGATCGACGGGAGTTCGAGCAGTGGTCCGACGCGTTTCTGCACGATCGGCATGCGAGCTCCACCGCCGATCAGTACGACGGCGTCGATCGGAACGTTGGCACCGATCATCACGTCGCGCGCGAACTCGATGGCCTCGTCGAGCAGGTCGGTGATGAGCAGCTCGAAGTTCTCCCGAGAGAGCAGGATCATGCCGCTGGCGTCGGGCAGACATACCGCGTCCTGAGTGGACAAGCGCTCCTTGGCAATGCGGCAGCGCTTCTCGAACAACGCCATGTCGGGGTCGGTCGACTGCTTGCCGAGGCGTTGGAGCTGATTGTTGCGCACGTAGGCGTCGAGCAGATCTCCGCTGTACGCACCGGATCGCTGCGAGGCGATGACGGTGCGCTGCACCAGGTCCACGACGCTGACGGTCAGTCCTGAACTTCCGAGGTCGAAAAGTGCGACGGAATTGCAGTTGCGGGCCTCGCCCCTTGCCGCCAGGTACTCGACGACGGCCTCCACCTCGGGGACCAGGTGATAGTTGTGCAGGCGCGCACCACTGAGGGCAGCATGCAACGCGTCGGCCTGGCGGGGGTCGCGGTAGGCGACGCCGGTGGCGAGTTCGGGCTCGCTCTCCGCTGCGGCACTGATCGATTCGGCGGCCAGATGCGGAAGGTCTCCGCCGACACTGTCGATGAGTTCGTTGCGGAAGAACAGGGGCCGGTCGATGTCGGTGACCAGGCCGGATGGGTCTCCGACGGGTGACCCGAACTGCTCGGCTCGGGGCTGCGCCGTGCGCACGGCTCGGGTCCCCATGGACACCCCAAGCAGCACAGTCACGGTTGTCGGCCTCATTTCGATCGGCAGTTGTCTTCGGACGCGATCCACCTCGTCCAGAGCGCCAGGTTACCGCTTCGGCCGAATCGGCGGGGCGCGCGCCCCGGCGGTGGGCGGAGCCGGGCGTAGTGAAACCTGTCGCGCTCCCCACCCGGCCTGCTCGAACCGGACCCGAGGTCTATTCCGGCAGCTCCGGATCGACAGTCGGTAGGTACAGCTCGCCCGCGTAGGTGAACTCCCGCTCGTACAGGTCCGCGTCGGACAATCGAACGGGCCCGAGCACCGGCAGCTCGGCGGGTCCCGGATCGACCCCGTCGGCCGGGCCCGCGACGGCAGAAAGCGCAGCGGCGAACGTGGAATCGATGGGAATCTGCTGGTCGATCAGCGGAGTGGGCGGCGGCGTGTTTCCCCGGGTGAACACCAATCCCACCACCGCGACGATCAGCAGACTCACGGCGGCGAGCACGGACGCGTCCCGAATCGACCAGGTGCGTCGGCCGCGGCGAACCGGCTCGGCGACGACCCCCGGCTCGGGTGCTGCGGGTTCGAGCACCTCGGGCTGCAGGAGTGCAGGTTCGTCGAGATCGATGTCTGCCGGGGCCGTATCGAAGGTGGTCGACGGGATCGTCAGATCCTCGGTCGCGAGTTGGTCGACGGTGTGGCCGTCGACCAACCACTCCTCGACGGTGTCGAAGTCGAGCGTCTCCGGCTCGACGGTGTCGAAGTCCAGCGTCTCCGGCTCGGCGAGCAGCTCGGGCGCATCGATCAGCTCCGACGCGTCGTCCGGGACGGTGATGATTCCCACATCGGCGTGGAGAGAGCCGTCGAAAGGGGTTTCGGCGGGTCTTTCGTCGAGTGCCGCACCCTCGGCGATGGCCATTGCAGGGTCGTCGGGCACGTGGACGGGAACGTTCCACTTGTCCTCGATGATGGTGCGCACCGCGGGGATGCCTGCACCGCCACCGATCAGCAGTACGGCATCGGGTGCCTGTTTGGAGGCCCAGTCCAGGGCGTCGGAGACGAGCGGTGTGATCTCTCGCTCGAATTCCTTTCGGCTGAGCAACATCGGGCCGCGGTTGGGTGCCCGGACGCCGACCGACGTGCTCACCAACTCCTTGAGCTCGCGGAAGAAGGCCTGGTACTCCTGATCGCCCTCGGGGCCGACCGGAGCCGGCAGAATGCCCTTGGCCATCACGATGCCGCGGACCACCTCGTCGAAGCGGTCACCGCTGATGTCGACGGTGCGTGCGGTCCACTCGACGTACTCGCCCGCCACATCGAGTGCGGTGGCCGAAAACCCCTTCTTGCCCAAATCCACGACCAGGACGTAGTCCTTGTCGGCCAGTTCCGGAACGGTGCGGGCATAGGCGAGCAGGGCGTGGGATTCCTCGACCATGCGAGCGTTCGGCACGGTGCCGTCGCCGAGGGTCTCCAGCAGCGCCGTCACGGCTGCGGTGTCCCATCCGGCGAGCACGATGTCCTCGAACGGCCCGAGGTCGGCGAGCTTGCCGGGCAGCAGGTCGTGCGCACCCTCTGCGTCGATGGAGTCCTCGACGCGGCGGCCGTCGGCGATGTACGCGATGCGCACGGCACCGGTACCCACTGACACCCCGCAGACTCCACCCATAGACCAGACAGTCCTTCACAGATTGTGTTTCGACGCCCGATCCGGCGCCCGTACGAGCCCCCGCTCCTCTCGAAGTGTACGGCGGCTCGGATACCCGATGCGGGCATCCCGGTAACGCTACTAAACAATCTACGATATTGTTTAAGAGGGTCTGGGGAGACTTTGGGTCGAAAAGGCACACTGCCAGCCGACCCTGAGTCGACGACGAGGCCGTCCGGTCTCGTGGTTAACGCGATCGGTGGAGGTTTCGATGCAGACGCTCAATGCTCACGACGTGGTTCGAGTGCGAACCGTTCTGGAGAAATTCGGAAAGCTGCCGGTTCCCGTGGAGGGCATCGACGAAGCTGCCGATCTCTACGACAGCGGCCTCACCTCGCACGCCAGCGTCAACGTGATGATCGCGCTCGAGGACGAGTTCGACGTCGAATTCCCCGACACCATGCTGCAGAAGTCGACGTTCGGCAGCATCAACGCGATCGCCGCGGCCATCGCCCAGCTGACGGACTGAGGCCATGACCACCGTCTACGAGAGCTCGATCGACCAGTCGATCACCGACGTGCTGGCCGTACTGCGGACCTACGCCGACGAGGTCGATCGCGATGCCCGTTTTCCCACCGAATCGGTGGATGCGCTGCGCGACGCCGGCCTGCTCGGGGTCGGAATTCCGCGGGAGTTCGGCGGAGGCGGGGCAACACTGACCGACATAGCCCGGATCTCGCGCGCCCTCGGTGCCGAGTGCGCATCGACCGCGATGATCTTCGTGATGCACCAGTCACAGGTGCTCAGCATCGTCCGCCACGGCAAGTCCGACGCCATGGCAGACCTGCAGCGTCGCATCGTGACCGATCGCATACTGGTGGCGTCGGCCACCACCGAGATCAACATCGGCGGCGACGTCCGCTCGAGCAGTTGTGCGGTGGAGTACGACGGTGAGCAGATCACGCTCAGCAAGAACGCACCGGTCATCTCCTACGGCGAGTACGCGCAGATCGTGTTGGCGACGGCGCGGCGCAGCGTCGACAGCCCGCCGAGCGATCAGGTGCTCGTGGTGTGCGAGAAGCCCGACGTGACGCTCGTCAAGACCGGCACCTGGGACACCCTCGGCTTTCGCGGCACCTGCAGCCCCGGCTTCATGCTGGACGCGCGCACGACGACGTCGAACATCCTGGGCGACAACTACGGCGACATCTCCGCTCAGACCATGCTTCCGGTAGCGCACGTGCTGTGGGGATCTGCGTGGCTCGGCATCGCCGACGCGGCGGTCACCAAGGCGCGCAAGTCGGTGCAGAAGGCCGCACGCAAGACTCCGGGAACGCCGCCGCCGAGCGCGCTGCGTCTCGCGGAGCTGATGGTGGTGCACGAGCAGTTGGTGGACACGGTGTTCGGTGCCGCAGCCAAGTTCGAGGCCGTCGCCGAGAGCCCCGCCGAGCTCGGAGCCATCGGGTTCGCGCTCAAGATCAACAACGTCAAGGTCACCGCGTCGACGCTCGTCATCGACATCGTCGGCAAGGCACTGCAGATCTGCGGCATCTCCGGGTACCGACAGGACGGCGAGATGAGCATCGGCCGTCATCTTCGGGACGCGCACGGGTCCGCGATCATGGTCAGCAACGAACGCATCCTGGGGCACAACGCCCAGCTCTCCCTCGTCTACAAGGGCAAATGATGACCACCACACACTCCGCACCGGAAACAGACATCAGCGAACTCGACTCGGCCCGAGCCGCTTTCCGCGCCGAGCTCGTCGACGCCGGCTTGCTGGTCCCCAGCTCGATCCCCGGATTGTACGGGCGCAGTGGCGAATTCGAGGACATCATCGAGTTCGTCGATGCCCGCGTCACCGAGGCAGGCGTCGCCGAACACGGCCGTCAGGCCACTCGATTCCGGTTCGCACCGGTCTTCCCTCGGGAAGCCTTCGAGCGCACCGACTACATCGCGTCGTTCCCCAACCTCACCGGCGCCATCAACACGTTCGAGGGCGACAACAAGGAACACGCTGCGTTGTTGGCGGAACGATCCGACGGCAAGGACTGGGATCACTTCCTGCATTCGGCGGGCACCATGCTGGTCTCGGCTGCCTGCCATCCGTCGTACTCGATGCTCACCGGCACGCTGCCCGACGAGGGCACGCTGATGGACATCTACGGCTACTGCTTCCGGCACGAGCCCGCGGTGGATCCGGCTCGGATGCAGGCATTTCGGATGCACGAGTTCGTTCGAGTCGGCACCCCCGAAGACGCGATCGCACACCGCGAACGCTGGGTACCGCGCGGTCTCCAGGTGCTGGCAGATCTGGGGTTGGAAGCCGAGGCGGTCATCGCCAACGACCCGTTCTTCGGTCGCGCCGGACGCATGCTCGCGGCGAACCAGCGCAACGAGAACCTCAAGACCGAACTGGTCGTCAAGCTCTACGGAGATCTCGACGAGGGCACCGCGGTCGTCTCGTGCAACTGCCACCGCGATCACTTCGGGCACACCTTCGGCATCGAGACCGTCGACGGCGAACCGGCCCACAGCGCCTGCGTCGGCTTCGGCATGGAACGCATCGCCCTGGCGATGCTCCGCACCCATGGACTCGATCGATCGGCCTGGCCTGCCGCACTGCGCAACTGATCGATACCGCTTCACCCGTGTACGTACACGAAGGACCAAACTGTGAACAGTTCCCGCACCGCTCCCCGGCGCATCGGCTCAGTTCCCGCCGAGTGCTCTTCGCGTACGGCGGGCGGCAAGTACCCGATGTGGTTCGGCCCGGCCGACTCACCGCTGTTCGGCACCGTCCACGTGCCGTCCGGCGGTCGGGCGCGCGGCGGTGTGGTGCTGTGCCCACCACTGGGCAAGGAACAGGTCGATTCGTATCGCGGCATGACCCTGCTCGCGCAGAAGCTGTGTGCGCAGGGACTTCTGGTGCTGCGGTTCGACTATCGCGGCACCGGGGATTCGTGGGGCGATCAGGATCAGCCCGACGCGGTGGCGCACTGGCAGCGCAGCATCGTCGAAGCCGTCGCCTACGTTCGTGGTTGCGGGGTGAACGACGTCGGTCTCGTGGGTCTGCGCGTCGGCGCCTTGTTGGCGTGTTCGGTCGCCGCCGAGTGTGGCCCGCTCACCGCGATGACGCTGTGGGATCCGGTGGTCAGAGGACGGTCGTATCTGCACGAGCAGCGCGCGCTGTATTCGGTGAGCGTGACCACCGACTCCGACGCAGATCCCAGGGTGTCGATCATCGGCGCTGTGCTGCATCCCGATTCGGCTGCCGATTTCTCCGTGCTCGATGCCGCGAAGACGAGAACGGACGCGCCGGTGCTGGTGGCCACGCGCGCCGAGCGAGCCGATACCAAGCCGGTACGCAGGGTCGTCGAGACTCTCTCGGCTCAGGAACACACACTGACCGCGCACGACGACTTTCTCGAGCCGAGTGATTTCGAGGTCGTCATCCCGACGTCCGACATCTCCTACCTCGCGACGTGGACGGCTTCGAAGTTCCCCGCGACGCCCGCGGCCGACGTCGCGGTGGAGCGTCGATCGCGATCAGTGGTCGACGGAATTCAGGAGAGCATCGAATACCTGGGCGCACAGCAGCTTTTCGCGATTCGGTCGTCCTCGGATCTGTGCCTGCCCGGAGGACCGACCGTGGTGTTGTATCCCACCGCCAACGAGCACCGTGTCGGTCCGGTCCGTATGTGGGTGGAACTGGCGCGGCTACTGCCTCGCTTCGGAGTGGCCACGGTGCGTTTCGATCGTCGCGGCACCGGCGAAAGCGGAACCGTGGCCGATACGGAGTTGACCCGGCTCTACAGCGACGAGGGCAACGAGGATGCACTCACCGCCGTCCGGCAGTCTGGGTCGACCCCGGACAACGTCCTGGTGGCCGGAATGTGCTCGGGCTCCTGGTATTCCAGCTTCGCCGCCCGGGAACTGGGGGTTCGTGCCGCAGTACTGCTCAACACCCTGGACTGGACCACTCGTCGACTCGAATTCGTCAAGCGTTCCTCGATGCACATCGAGGAGACGGGACTGAAGGCTCGCGCACTCGACCGTCTGCACCACTGGGGTGTACGGACCAAGAATGCACTGCAGCCGCGAATCCCGTATGCCCTGTGGATCTGGCTCGGCCGGCGCGGATTGATCCAGGTTCCCGAGATCTCGTTGCGCATTCTCAGCGACCGCCGGGTGCAGACACGAGTTCTGCTCTCCCCCAACGACACCGCCTGGTTCGAGGCCAATCGGGGCCCGGAGGGAATGCGCCGGCTCCAGCGCCGATCGTCCGTGCCCACCGTCACCTCGTTCGAGTCCGGTGATCACTCGCTCTACGGTCGCGACCTGCGCGAGAACGTCCGAGCCGAACTTCTCGCGGCCACTGCTGCTGCGTTCGACCTCGAGATCACTGCTCCGTCGCCTCCCGTGCCGGTGGGGAAGGTTCGGTTGTGAAGCACCGCGCTCCCAGGATTGCGCCACCCAAACACGAGCAGCTCGAACAACTTCGGTGGTACCCGGTCGAACCGGCGCGGTTCGACCTGGGCCTGATGAACAGCCCGACGATGCCGGTGCCGACCGTGCCTCGGCACAATCCCGTTCACTCGGTCGATGTGTCTCCGATCGCCGACCCCGTCGAGCATCCGGCACCCGAGACGGGACCGGGTTCGAAGGCGTCCGATCGCAACCTCGCGCTCAACTCGATGGCCCTGATGCTGTCGACGGCCATCACCGGCGCACTCGGCCTGCTGTTCTGGGCTGCGGCCGGTCGGCTCTATCCCGTGGCCGAGGTGGGCAGCGCGTCGGCGGTCATCACCTCCGCGGTGATGCTCTCCACGTTGTCCAATCTGAGCCTCGGTTCGATGTACGAGCGATTCCTGCCGATCTCGGGCCGGTTGGCCAAGTCGTTCATCGTGCGCGGCTACCTCACCGTCACCGCGTTCGCGTTCGTGCTCGGCGGCGGCTTCCTGCTGGTCGCGCCGGTGGACGAGATGTTCACCAATACCGCCGAAATCGTCTCGTTCCCGTTCTTCGTCGCAGTGCTCGCGGTGTTCGCGCTGCAGGATCAGACCTCCTCCGGCCTGGGCGTCGCCCGATGGGCGGCCGCCAAGAACGTCTTTCACGCCGTCTTCAAGTTCGTGTTGTTGTTGGCGCTCTTCTCGACCGAGCGCAGTACCTCGATCATCTCCGCCTGGGCCGTCCCCGCGATCGTGGCGTCGATCTTCGTCCTGCGCGCGATCCTGAAGAACGTCCGCACCGAACAGCGGTACGCCGGCAAGCCGGATCTGCCGCCCCGGCGTGAGATGTGGGCGTACTTCGGTTCGGCGTACGGCATCACCGCGCTCGGCTCGCTCGCTCCGCTGCTCGTGCCGATGATCGTCGTCGCCACCCTCGGTGCCGAGCAGAACGCCTACTTCTCGCTCACCTGGTCGATCGTCAGTGCTCTGTACATTCTGATCAGCGTGTTGATCGGACCGTACGTCGCCGAGGTCGCTGCCCACCCCGCGCAATTCCACCGCCTGACGAAGCGATTCATGACCCTCGTCTGCATCGTCGCGGTGGGTGGGTCGATCTTCCTGGCGTTCGTTGCACCGTTCGGACTCGGCCTGATCGGCCAGGGTTATCGCGATCAGGGCACCATCATCGTGCAGTTGGCCGCGCTGACCATCCCGCTCTCCGTCGTCGGTTCCCTGTACGACGGTTTGGCTCGGGTCCGTCGGCGCATGCGACTGGCCGTGATCGTGCAGGTGGTGGCCACCTCGATCATCATCGGCGGCTCGGTGGCACTGTCGTCGTCGATGGGCATCGCGGCCGTCGGCTGGGCGTACCTCGCCGCGGAGGCGTTCGGCGCACTCGTTCTGATCGTGCCGCTCGTCCGATGGATTCGTGAGCTGTCCGCAGGCAGCAACGGCGAGTCCGGTGACGGCCCGGGGCCGTCGGGCTCCCCCGGACCTCGCGGGCCGATCGACGACAGCGACGTCCGTCCACCTCGATCCCGTCACGGAGAACCCCGACACGCCGAACCTCGGCACCGGGAACCGCCCCGTCGCGAGCCACAGGACGGCCGGCCGCAGCTCGACGAACCGTCACCGCGTCGCATCCCTGTCCACGCTCAACACAGGACGGCACCATGACTCAGACCTATCGCGCCAGTTCACTGGACATGCTTCGGTCCGATTCGCGCATCGTGACCGTGCTGGGACCCGCGGACTTCGGTGATCTCGCACGAGTACGGAGCCGGGTACTCGCACTGGCCTCGATCGGTCCTGCGACGCGGCTGGGCCTGCGCGCCGACCAGTCTTCGGTCGGCTGGGTCTACGAGCCGGAGCGGGTGGTCGAGCACATCGTCGAGGGACCCGCCGTCGATCACGAGCAGTTGGCCAAG